>JAHAWW010000303.1 GCA_018383375.1 Prevotellamassilia sp.
CAGTTGGGACAGATGTCGGCCGTGGCGTCGAGAAACTTGGCGGCAATCTGGTTCAACACTTGGCCCTTGTAGGGGATGCCTTCGGGCAGGATGACGTCGAAGGCCGAGATGCGGTCAGTGGCCACCATCACGAGGCGGTCGCCAAGGTTGTAGACATCGCGCACCTTGCCGTGATAGACAGACTGCTGGCCGGGAAAATTGAAATCGGTGGATGTTAAAGCACTCATATTATAATATAGTGTGTGAGGTGAATAAATTGACAATGTTCAGGGTTGGGGCCGGTCTTCGGCGGCGGTGTCGGCCTTGGCAGCTTCGGCGGCTTGGCGCCGCTCTTGGGCCAGACGGGCGTCGTGCTCGTAGGCTTCGACAATGCGGGTGACGAGCTTGTGGCGCACAATGTCGCCGCGGTTCATCTCGATGAAGGCAATGCCCTCGACGCCGCCCAATATGCGCCGGGCCTCGGTGAGTCCGCTCTTGACCGACGCCGGCAGGTCTATCTGTGTGCGGTCGCCCGTGACAATCATCTTGGTGTTCCATCCCATGCGGGTCAAAAACATCTTGATCTGTGCGGTGGTGGTGTTTTGGGCTTCGTCGAGGATGACGACGGCGTCGTTGAGCGTGCGGCCACGCATGAAGGCCAGCGGGGCAATCTGTATGACGTCGGTTGCGAGATAGTCTTGGAGTTTGGCCGGCGGAATCATCTCTTGCAACGCGTCGTATAGGGGTTGCAGATAGGGGTCGATTTTGTCTTTCATGTCGCCGGGCAAGAAGCCGAGTTTTTCTCCTGCCTCTACGGCCGGTCGGCTGAGGATGATTTTCTTCACCTCCTTGTTTTTGAGTGCCCTGACGGCCAGGGCAATGGCGGTGTAGGTCTTGCCCGAACCGGCCGGACCGATGGCAAAAATCATGTCGTTGGCGGCATAGGCCTCGACGAGTCGGCGCTGGTTGAGACTGCGGGCGGTGATGGGTTTGCCGCCGGTGGTGTAAACGATGACGTCTGAAGGGGCATCACTCTCGGCATGGCGGCTCTTGACGATGCCCACGATGTCTTCTTCAGAGAGGGTGTTGAAAGTGGCACAATGGCGCTCGAGACGGCCGAAGGTTTCGTCAAAAACGGCCATCTCTTCTTCGTCGCCCATCACCTTGATCACGTTGTCGCGGCCAATGATGCGCAACTTGGGATAGAGCGCGCGCAACAGCCTGAGATTGGCGTTGTTCACGCCAAAAAACGCGGCTGGGTCGGCTTCTTCCAAAATATAGTGTTTCTCTGTCATGCCATTGTGTGAAACGGACCGTCGCGTGGGGCGCAACGGCGAATTTGTCTTTAACCGATGCAAAATTACGACTCTCTGACTTATTCAACAATGTTTTTTCGTACTTTTGTATGGGCTTTTGCCAAGAAGCATCCCCCGAATACGTTTTTCTTCCACAATCTTTCTCTTCCTTGAATTCAGCCTTACGCCCCCTATATTTCAAGCTGACCGTGGCTGCACTGCTGCTGTGCGGCCTCATCAGTCGTTGTGCATGTACGAATTGCAGCGACATCAGCCACAAACCCCTCGAAAGTGGCTCGTCCGATACCATCATTGCCCACAGTCAGCGCATTGACCGCCTGCTCTCTGCGCCACGCAAACCGGTACGGCTCACCGACGCCGACGGCCAACCGGTGAAGCACAGAGTGCGCGGCGTGGGCGACTACAAGACTTGCTTCCCCGACCTCAACGATGTGCAACTGGCCACGGCCGAGCGGCTGGGCATCAGCAGCATTGCCGACCGGCAGGCGGCGCAAAACCAGAAAAGCGGACTGGTCTATGTGGGCGACAATCCGCTCTATCGCATGCACCACCTCAGCCACAGCACACCCTATCTGGTGCCGCGCGCTGCCCGTCTGCTCGACGAGATTGCACGCAACTTCACCGACTCGCTCCGCGTGAAGGGCTTTCCGTTTTACAAGCTTCTTATCACCTCGGTGTTGCGCACGGAGCACGACGTGGAAAAACTGCGACGCGTGAATGTCAATGCCTCAGAGAACAGTTGCCACCGCTTTGGCACCACCTTCGACATCAGCTACAACAGTTTCTATCGCGTGCTCGACCCCGAGAGCAAAGAGCAGCGACAGGTGTGGCCGCCTCTGCTCAAAGACATTCTTGCAGAGGTGCTGCGCGACCAGCGACAATTGGGCACCTGCTACGTGAAATACGAAGTTCACCAAGCCTGTTTCCACATCACGGCAAGGTGACCAGAGACGTACAGCGGCCGCGGTATAGTTGTACACCGGCCGGCGTATAATCATACAGCGGCCGTGGTACAATCGTACGCCGGCCGCTGTACGTCTTTCCGGCCTATGAGCAGAACGGCGAAAAAGGAGATAAAGTCGATGAAAAGGCGTGAAAGAAAGCGGCAAAGTATGGCTCTTAAGACAGGGAAAGAGAGAGAGTTGGCAAAAGTGGATTTATGCATTATTGTTTTTGAGCGGCCGCGCATTTTCGCCCAACTAATCCCCACATCCCTATTTTGAGCACCGCGCCCAAGAGGCCCAACCCCACAAAAATAAAAGTCAAAAAATCCAATCCGATTTTACACATTCTGTTCAAACTTTTCGTCATACCCTGTCATTATTGCGCCAATAAATGGAAATATTTCGCCAATTTCCTCCTTTGATTTCCCGCCCACCCTCCTCAGTTTTAGTTTATTAAATATGGAATAAGTGCGCATTATGGGCTTTCTTAATACTTTTGTAACACGAAAAGCTAAACACGACCTTATCTCTCGCTCTTTTATTCTTCACTAATGAAAACAAAATATAGCTTGCTGAGACCGGCAAGCGTGTGGTTGCTGTGCCTGTGCATAGTCTGCCAAATGGCGTACGCCGGAAGCTTAACTCTTTCTAAGACAAAACTTTCTCCCACATCGACCGAGGAGGCTCCAACATCATCGACCGACACCATTGCCCAACTCGCAGCGCTCAACATCCCGCTTTTCATCGTCACCACGTCTGACGGCGAAGACCCTACCTTCGACACCATCGCGCCGCCACCCGGCATCGTGCCCATCGGCATCACCAACAACGACTACTGCGAGGGACGCCTGCTCATGATTATGGCGGGCGACACCATCTATGACAGTGGCGAATACGTGGCCGACTCGGCCGGCATGAAAATTAAAGTGAGAGGCAACGGCACCGCCCGACAGCGGCCCGAAGCACCGCCTTACCGCATCAAGTTGAGCCGGAAGTTCGACTTGTTTCAACGTCCCGACAGCACCTTCAAGACAAAATCTTACGTCCTGCTCAATTCGTTTGCCAGCAATCGGGCGGTCTATCATGTGGCCAATATTGTGGGCGAAATGGTGCGCCAAGACTGGCAACCCGACATTAGAT
>JAHAWW010000304.1 GCA_018383375.1 Prevotellamassilia sp.
AAGTTGCGCTGTAGTTGTGTCTTGTTCAATCTGAAGCTCAGGCCGACGTTGTCGGTGTGGGTGTTTTTCAGCAAGGGGTTGCCTTGTATGACGAAGAGCGGATTGGTGTTGTCGGTGTAGTCCACCGTTTGGAGCAGGTCGGGGGTATAGGTATAGTGGCGGTAGGTCAGTTCGGCCGTCTGGCCGCGAGTGATTTTCCATCGGGCCGTCATATTGGGCTGCCACAGGTTGACGTCGCGCCGTTTGTCGATGTCGAGGTTGCCGCGCACGTAATTAAGGTTTTCGTGGTGGTAGCTATAGTTCAGAGCCGGCATCAGGCTGATTTTGCCCACGTTGAGCGTCAGTCCCAGTGCGGCGCTATGCGCGTCGGTGGTCTGCCGGCGGCTATAACTGTTGGGGTCTGCGAGCGGGTCGTCGAGGGTCGCTCCCGGTGCGTCGGCCACGGCGTGGTCTTGACGGTCGAAATCACGATTGTGTTTGAAGGCATAGTCGGCCTTTATCATCAGTGCCTTGCACAGCCACACCTTATAAGACGTGGTGGCCTTGGCCATAAGCGAGTGAGTAGGCTGATAGTCGGTCTCATACCGCAGTTCGTCGGGGATGTTCTCGTCGTAATAACGCAGGTCGCGTGTGGCCTGCCGCTCAGTTTTGGTGTCAGTGTAGCTGATGTCGCCGCCCAACTTCAGACTGGCGTCGTGCGGCAGCAGACGTTCCAGACCCACATGGGCGTTGGTCTCCATCTTTTCCGTCAGCGTGGACGAGCGATAGAGCGAGCGCGACACGAGGCCGTCGTTGTCGGCTGCAGGAGAGTCAGAGCCAAAAGTTGCGTTGAGCGGGTTGTCGGTATAGGCGTAGGGATTGTCGGCATAGACACCGTTGCGCTCTGTCACGTCTTTGAGATTTTTGTCATAGTTCCATCCACCGCTCGCATAGAGCCAGGTGACGCTGTCGAGTTGAAACTCGCCTCTGAAAGAGAAGTCGGGCTTCACCTGGTGGGCATAGGTCTTTCTGTCAGACAGGCGGAAGGTGCTGCCCCCGTCGGGCATAAACGTCTCCTCGCTTTCACGGCTTCGGCCCCAGCCGTCGGAGTGGTTGCCCTGTATGTTGAACGAGAAGTAGTGCTTCAGCTGTTTCTCGCCCTGGCTGGTGTTCCATTGGTGCTTATAGCCCGTCGAGCCGAACTGCTGGCGGCCGTATGGCCATCCAGAGCCCCAGCCCGAGCCGCCGAATGTCTTGAAGTAGGTGTTCTCATTGATGTTGTTGAAATTGCCATAGGCCATGAGCGGATTGGCAGTGGAGAGATACATGGCGTCGAGCCGGGCCAGGTAGCCGTCTTCTGTCTGGTAGGCCCCTTCGGCCGTGCCGTACCATTTCTCAAGAAAACCCGGCTTCACCTGAATGTCGAGCACGTGGTCTTCGCTCCCGTCGTCGCGGCCCGAATGTGCCTGCTGCTTGTTGGCTTTGTTGTAGGCCTTGATGCGGTCTACGGCCTCCGCCGGCAGGCGTTGTTGCAGCAGGGTGTTGTTGGCAAACATCTCTTCGCCGTTCACCAGGACGCGCACGGGCTTGTCCATCCAATAGAGCTGGCCGTCTTTTTCCGTCACGCCCGGCAGCTGCTTGATGAGCTCGTCGAGACGGGCCCCTTCGCTCAGGTTGAAGGCTTCGGGGTTAAACACCACCGTGTCGCCGCGCATCACAAACCGCTTGGCCCTTGCCGTCACCACGGCTGTGTTCAAGAACACCTCTGAGGGCTTCATCTTGATGTCGCCTAGGCTCAGCGTGTCGTTGCCTTCGAAGGCCGCAAACGTCACCGTGCGCGGATGGTAACCCACGTAGGAGGCTTCCAGCCAGCAGTTGTCGCCAGACCATGTGAACGAGAACCGGCCCAGACTGTCGGAGGTCATAGTCCTGAAAGTTATGCCAATTTCACTAGACGAACAGGCCTTTAACGCCACGTCTGACAA
>JAHAWW010000310.1 GCA_018383375.1 Prevotellamassilia sp.
CTGGATTTCAAATTGTTAACCAGATTAATTTTGAGCAATTTTGTTGCTAAAAACTTTTGAATGCCTATAATTAACTGTTAATCATAGACCTTACAACGATTTTAGCACCCAAATTGACCTATACGCCTAAAATAAAGAGGAGTTCCCCACGATTGGAGAACTCCTCTTTATTATTGAGGGATGAACAAGCGTCGGCTTATTCAGCTGATTCCACTTCTTCGAGCTGGCTGAGCGCTACGGCCTCGATCAAGACGCCATAGTTGGCCACGGGCTTGCTGCCGGCCAGCGATGACAGATACTGGGCGTAGTTTGACGCGTAGAGCGAGTAGCTGTAGATGGCAATGTAGCAAGGACCATCAAACTCAAACGGGACGTCGAAAGACTTCTCGCTGTATTGATACTCGCCGCCGGCCTGCGGGAAGTTGTAGGTGGCAATCTTTGTGGCAGCGGCCAGGTCTTCTACAGTGTTGATGGGGTCTTTAGAGATAAAGACGCTGTAGTTGCCCGAGTTGGCTGGTGAACCGAAGATGGCACCCATATTGTCGGCAGCCACGGTGATGGCCGGGAAGGCCACGCCGGTGAAGTCTACGGGGATGACTATGGCACCTTCGGCAAAGGGATCATTGATACTGTTGAATTCGTCGTTGATGATGCTCAACTTCTGTACCGGGCAGGGCTGAGGCATACCAAACAGAGGAGCGATGTCGAGCACGTGCATCTTGTCGTTGCCTGAGTTGGGGAAGTCGATGAATCCGAGCTGGTCAGAGGTGATGTCGAGCGTCTGATAGACTTCACGGCTGAAGTTGTTGTTTGCAGTGATAGACTTCACGTCGCCGCACACCAGATTGCCGTCGGCAAAGGCATAGGCCTTGACATAGTAGGTCGTACCGGGTTCGAGGTCGTTGAGGGCTATGGCTTTTTCTTCACCGGAGGTGTAGCCGCTCACCTGAACGCGCTGTGTGCTTTCGTCGGTGAGAGGCAACTCAGGGTTGGTGCCGAAGAGGAAACCGGCTTCTTCCACCTGGCTGCCTTCGGCCACGTTGACGATGAGACCGGCTTTGGCCAGTACGCCGTAGGCTTCCACAGTGGCTGTGGTCACCGTCGTCTGTGTGGGCGCAGCGGCCGGCATACGGAAGTCGTCCAGTTCATAGTCGTTGCCGCAGCTGGCCGTGAACATCAAAGCGCAGCCAAGCAACACGGACTTGAGAATGTTTATCTTTTTCATTGTTGTTTATACTTGTTTGTGTTTAATTATTTACCAGTCCAGGCGTTGCCGTTCAAGGGGTTCTGGTCTTCTTTGCTGATACTTGAGTTGTTGTTGATTTCGCTCAAGGGCACCTGGAAGATCCAGCTGTAGTCGTCGGCGGGCATGTCAATCTGCGAAGATTTGGGCTCGTTGGTGCCTTCGTAGCTGCGGTTGAGCGCCTTGTGCAGACGCAAGCAGTCGAACAGGCCAAAACCTTCACCCCACAATTCGATGCGGCGCTGGTTGTAAATATAGTCTTGGGTCAGCACGCCGGGAGCGGTCCATTGCGGGTCGCGGTTGGCCATGAACTCAGCGAGCAGGGTCTGGGCAGCGCCGGTGTTGCCGCTCATAAACTCTGCCTCGATCTCGGTGAGCATCAGCTCAGAGGCACGCATATAAACCACGTTGCCGAGCCATTGGGACACGAAGTCAAACTTCAGGTTGGCATAGTCGGGGATTGAACCTTTTGAACCAAGGTCAATGGCTTCGCCGGGAGCCACAAACAGTTGCTTGCGCACGTCAGTGGCGGGAATGGAGTTGTAGAGGGCAGCGTCGATGAGCTGGAAGGCACCCACTGCGTAGCCACCGTAGCCGGGGCCGTCGGTGCTGTGCCATGAAGCCCAAGAGGCATACATCATCGTGGTGGAGCTGGTGGGGATGTAAGCCCAAAGCACTTCGCCGTTGCTGCTGTCCTGATAGTTCCAGCTGGCAGCCTTCTGCAGGTCGTTGATGGCATAGCCTTGACGGGCAGCGTGGGCCATTTGGGCAGCCTCAGGCCATTTGTTCATCACGAGATAAACGCGTGAGAGCAAGCCCTGAGCCACCTGCTGGTCGATTTCGCTCTTCGAGGTGCGGGCATAGCCGTCGAGGTAGTCGATAGCTTTGAGCAAGTCTTTTTCCACCTGGGCATAAACCTGTTCTACAGTGGCACGGCCTTCAACGCTACCTTCTTCTTTTGAAGAGAGACGGATGGGCACACAGGGCAGTTCGGTGCTGAGTTTGCCGCCGTTGTTGTAGTCGTTTTTGTAGGTGCGCTGGTAGAACTGGGCCAGATAGGCGTAGCTGATGCCGCGGAAGGCATAGGCCTGGCCAACGAGGTGTTTGGTCTCGGCGGCCATGTCGCCGGTCTCGTCAACGATATTGATGACGGTATTGGCGTCTTTGATAATGGTGTAGAACAGGCTCCAGGGCCAATAGGGGCGGTTGTATTGCTCTGCACCGTAGTCGAGAGCGTGGTCAAATCTCCAGGGGTCGCCGGAGCCGAGGGCCAGAGACACGTCGTTGCTCATCACATCAGACAGCATCATGATGCCGCCCATACCGCGGCACATATGGCCGTTGATGTCGGTGGAGTTGACACCGGCCATGTGGTTCCAGTGCGTGTAGCAGCCTTTCAGCTGAGAGGCGAGCACCTGTTCGGGGTTCTCTTTGGCTGCTTGCTCTGCCTGCTCTGATGAGAGCGAAGTGGAGCTGGTCTCGTTGAAGTAGTCTTCGCTACAAGCTGTGACCAAACCTCCGCAGAGCAAAAGGGCAAAATATTTCGTAAGTTTCATTTTGTTTTGTTCTTTAAAGTTTTTAGTGTCTTGTTCACTCTTGTTCTCAGAGGCTGAGGCTTAGAAGTTGAGCGTCAAACCGAACGAGATGGTGCGCAGGGCAGAGAAAGAGCTGGTGTCCACCGTACCGTCGATGAACTGACGGGGGTCGAAACCTTTACGCTTGCTGCCGAGGAAGAGGTTGTCGCCAACGGCATAGATGCGCACTGAACTCAGACCCTGTACACGAGCCACAATGTGCTGGGGCAGGGTGTAGCCGAGGGTGATGTTGCGGATAGAGAAGTAGTTGGAGCGCGTGAGGAAGCGGTCGTTGGCCACGCCGCCGGTCATGCGGTAGCCTGACTCCAGACGGGGCACGTCGGTGATGTCACCGGGCTTCTGCCAGCGCTTGTAGATGTCGGTTGAGTAGGTCGAACCGCTGGCGGCAGCGTCGCCCATCAAGCCTGCATAGTTGCTGTCGTAGGTCCAGCCGCCGAGCGAGAAGGCAGTCTGGATGCTGAGGTCAAAGCCGAAGGCCTCAACGGTGGTGCTCAGACCGCCGAAGACAGTGGGAAGTGAAGACTTGCCCAACTGATAGAGGGTGGCCTGGTTGGCATCGTTGGTGGTCTGCATTTCGGTGCGGGTCAGCTGAACGCCGTTGGCATCGAGCACGGGGTTGCCGGCTTCGTCAACTACGGGCACTTCTACGTCCATGTAGTAGAGAGCGTCACCATTGGCGGGGTCAACGCCTGCGAAGCGTACCATATACCAGTCATAGAGTGAACCGCCCTTCTTGCGCCAGTAGTTGCCAGACTGGTAGCCTTCTTCGGGACGACCCTGCTGCATACGGGTGAGTTTGTTCTTGTAGTGAGTCAGGTTGAGTGAAGCCGTCCAGTTGACGATGCTGTTCTTGATGATGGTACCGTTGATCAAGGCCTCCACACCGGTGTTGCGCATAGCCTGCTCATTGGTCAGGATGCGGTTGGGCGTACCTTCAGAGGCGGGGAGGGTGTGGTAACCAATCATGTCGTCGGTGTTCTTCACGAAGAAGTCAACCTCAAAGTTCAAGCGATTGTTGAAGAGACCGGCCTCGAGACCCAAGTCGAAGGTCTTGCTCTTTTCCCAAGTGAGGTCGGGATTGCCGCGCCAGGTCTGTACGATAGAGAATTCGGGGTTTTCTTCCGTACCGGCGTTGGTTACGGAGTAGTGGTCGAGCCAGCCGCCGTAAATGCCGATACCGTCGTTACCCTGCGTACCATAGCTGGCACGGAGTTTCAGCTTGTTCACCACGCTGCCAAGAGCTGCCTTGAACCAGTCTTCGTTGGCAATGTTCCAAGCGGCACCGACAGACCAGAAGTTACCGGCGTTGTGTTTGGGATGGAACATGCTGGAGCGGTCGCGGCGGTATGACAGCGAGAGGTTGTAGGTGTGGTTGTAAGTATACTCAGCGCGGGTCAGCCAGCTCTCGAGCTTGTAGGTGTCGTCGCTGCTGGCGGGATCGTCGAGGTTGAGCAGAGAGTTGGAGAAGTCGCCCTCGTTGATGATGAAGTACTTGCGGTAGGCGCCGAGAGCCACGTCGTTTTGCGACTTGTTCTCGTGACCGGCCATAAGGCTGATACCGTGCTTGCCGAAAGTCTTGTCATAGTTGAAGCGCTCGGTGGCATTGAGCACGGTGGTGCGATAGGTTTCCTTATAGCTGTAACCCTTTGAAGCCTGAGCATCGGCCGTGATGGGGCTGACGAAGCTGTTGTATTCGCGGTTGAAGTTGTCCACGGCAGCGTCTACGCGGAAGGTGAGGCCATCAATGATCTTCAGTTCGGCATAAGCACGGCCGGTGAAGGCATTGCGCATATTCTCTTCCTTGTTGTTGTAGATGTTGATGAGCGGCATCTGGCTGGCCGAGAAGAGACGGCTGCGTCCGTAAGACGTACCGAGGTCCCACTGGGTGTTGCCGTTCTCATCGAGCACGAGGTTACCGTTCAGGTCGCGCAGATAGACCGGATAGATCGGAGCGATGTGGTCGGTGAAAGAGAAGAGGTTGGCAGCCTTGCCAGACTCAGACGAAAGACCGTTGATCGTAGAGTGAGAATAGGCCACGCTGGCACCGATGTTGAGCCATTCGAAGGCCTTGTGGTCTACGCGCAGACGGCCACCCATACGTTCCATGTCAGACTTGGCCACATAGGCTTTGTCGTCCAAGTAGTTGAATGAGAGGAAATACTGCGTGCGGTCGTCACCACCCGAGATGCTCACGTTGTATTCCTGACGCAAACCGTTGCTGAAAGCTGCGTCTTCCCACTCGTTGCCATAAAGCAGGCTGGCAGCGGGGTTGAGGCGGCCGGTGAGCGGGTCGATGAGCTGGCTGTTGGCCACGTTGTAGGCGTTGTAACCACCGAGGTTGCCCACGAGGTC
The DNA here is from genome assembly GCA_018383375.1 of Prevotellamassilia sp. Classification (GTDB taxonomy): domain Bacteria; phylum Bacteroidota; class Bacteroidia; order Bacteroidales; family Bacteroidaceae; genus Alloprevotella. The sequence goes on from JAHAWW010000310.1 coordinate 5,191, forward strand.
CTTGCTGGCAGCGATGCGGGAGGCGAGGTCACCCATGGTGTTGAGGTTCTGGCGATAATAGCCTTCCCAAGCCAGTTCGTAGTAGTCGCCGGCATTTTCCACGGTCTCATATTTGGAGACACCGCGGCTGTTCCAACCGAGACGGGCGTCAACGCTTACACGGGTGCGTCCGGCCTTACCTTTCTTGGTGGTGATATAGAGGATACCGTTGGCACCGCGGGCACCATAGATAGAGGTGGCCGAGGCGTCTTTTTGCAGGTTGATGCTCTCGATATCCATAGGGTTGATCGAGCTGAGAGCACCTTCGTAGGGGGCACCGTCGAGGATGATGAGCGGAGACTGGCTGGCCGAGATGGAGCCGATACCGCGCACATACATGGTTGCCGAACTACCCGGCTGACCTGTTGCAGACGTGGTCTGCAGACCGGGGATAACACCCTCGAGGGCTTTGGTCACGTTAGAGACCTGAACTTTCTGGAGCTGGTCGCCTTTGACGGCAGCTACCGAACCGGTGAAGTCGCCTTTCTTGGCCTTACCGTAGCCGATGACTACAGCTTCGTCGAGAGCGACATCATTGTCGCGCAACACCACTTTCACATTGCCGGCAATCGAGACTGTCTGTTCTTCCTTGCCAATGTAGGTGACACGCAGGTGTTGTGCAGAAGCAGGCACGTCTTTGAATGAGAAGCGACCTTCGTTGTCGGTCGTTGTCACGGCCTTGTGTCCTGCCACGCGGATGGTTGCGCCGATGATGGGTTCGCCATCTGTGTCGACTACGCGACCCGTCACGCGCTTTTGCGCAGAAGCCGTCGCTGCCGTCATCAGCAGCGTAGCTCCCAAGAGCACTAACTTTTTGTTCATAATATAACCGTTAAATTAAACATTGTGTGTTTGCTATTTTGGCGTGATAAGCCTTAGTTTAGCCAATTTTGTAGGTGCTTAAAAAGCACAACGCCTTTCGCCCTGCCATCACGGCAAATCGAAAGTGTTTCTTTTGGTAGATTGAGCTAAATTGTTATGCATAAAACGTATAGATATGCTCTAACAATTTGCAAAGGTAATATTTAATTTCTGTAAACCAAACTAAAAGTTGGTATAAACGGTAAAAAATTAACACTTTGGCCGAACAAAAGATACCGAAATGCTATTTATTGATTACAAAAAAGATAGTTTGAATAGTTTTTTAATGGGAGGATGAAGAGACGGATGTGTACTAGAGCGGCAGGCCTTGTCCTGCCGCCCAATAAACCACTATTCCATTAAATATTATTGTGGGCGATTTACAATAGATTATATCCGTATTTGATCGGCCTCGCAAGACCTGACAGGCCGGACTATATAGAGCAATACAACAAAACCCAGGCCGTTAGGCCTGGGCTATTATCTTGCGCCCTTACAGGGCTTATGTGGCTGTATTGAAATCTCAAAAATGACTCAACTCAACCACCCAACTTGCAAATTCCGCTTGTTTGATTATGCCAATAATTGCTTGACGAGGGTCGAAATGGCCTTGCCGTCGGCACGGCCGGCAAGTTTCTTTGAGGCCACTCCCATCACCTTGCCCATATCTTTGGGGCTGTTGGCACCCGTTTCAGCGATGATGGCTTTGACTTCTGCCTCAAGTTCCTCCGCCGTGAGTGCCTTAGGCAGATACTCGTCGATGACGGCAGCCTGTCCTTCTTCCTCTTCGGCCAAGTCCGGACGGCTCTGTTCGCGATAGAGTGCAGCGGTGTCGTGGCCCTGTTTGGAGAGCTTGGCCAAGATTTTTATGGCAGTGGTGTCGTCGAGTGTGTCGTTGGCTCCCGGCGCCGTCTTGGCCTCAATAAAATATTTCTTGATGTTGCGTAGCGCCTCAAGACGGATTTTGTCTTTGGCTTTCATGGCGGCTACGATGTCTTTGCTGATTTGGTCGAAAAGTGCCATAGTAAGTAATGTGTTTTAGGTTGTGCGTGAATGTTTTGTGCCCACAGCTTGTTTATTCTTGCCCAAAGATTATCGCGCCTTGCGTCGTTTGCGGTTCGCTCATATCAATTGTAGAGCTTGCCGTGCAGAGTGACGCCAAATCGGCTGAGGTGCGCTTGGCAGTGGGCACAGACTCAATTTTGTTGAGGATTTCTTCGTTGTCGAGGTCTTCAAGACTGAAGATGTATGATTTGGGCCGTCGCTTGATGGTGCGTCCTTTCTTGTCGCGGCTCAGTTCGGGATAGTTCAGCAGGCGGCGGTTCGCTTTTTCATCGAGCTCCATTTGCGGGATTTCTTCCACCTCTTGGTTTTTCTTGTCTTTTCCGGCGAGTCTGAAACCTGAGGCCAACACTGTCACTTTGAGCTGATCGTCGAGAGAGTCGTCGAAGTCAAGGCCGTATTTGGTGAAGATGTCGGGGCGGAAACGCTCCATAAAGGTGTTGAGTTCGCCGAACTCTTCCATGCGCAAGAGGTGCTCACTTTTGCTGCTGCACGTGATGCGCACCACGATTTTCTGCGAATGATAGACGTCGTTGTTGTTGAGCAGGGGCGAATAGATGGCGTCGTCGAGAGCCCGCGACAGCCTTCCTTCTCCACGGCCGTAGCCTGTAGAGATAACGGCCACGCCGCCGTCTTTAAGCACGTTGTTTATATCGCGGAAATCAAGCAGTATTTTGCCGCGCATATTGATTATCTCCACAATGCTGCGGACGGCCGTAGAAAGCACCATATCGGCCTTCTTGAAGGCGTTGAGCACGCTCTGTTCGGCATAGATGTCATAGAGCCGCTGATTGTTGATGACCAGCATGGCGTCGACCTCGTCAGAGAGTGCTTCCAAACCATCGAGCGCCTTGTCAATTTGCTTGGGCATTTCAAAGAGGAAGGGTAGTGTGACCACCCCCACGGTGAGAATGCCTCGCTTTTTGGCCTCTCGGGCAATAATCGGTGAAGCACCAGTGCCTGTGCCTCCGCCCATGCCGGCGGTGATAAATACCATTTTGACGTCGTCGCTGAGTTCGGCGTTAATGGCTTTCAGGCTCTCTTCGGCATATTTGCGGCCAATTTCGGGTCTGCCGCCTGCTCCGAGGCCGGGGCCCATTTGCAGTTTGTCGGGCACGATGGAGTCTTCGAGCGCCTTTTGGTCGGTGTTGGCCACCAAGAAACGCACACCTTCTATACCTTCTTTATACATTTGCCCAACGGCATTGCCGCCACCACCGCCAACGCCTATCACCTTGATGATGTTGGGCGTGTAGATAATGGTTGGTTCAACGAGTAGTGTCTCTTTATTGTCAGGCATGGTGGTGAATGGGTTAGGGTGGGAGGTGGTTGGTGCGAGGAGAGACCTTCTTAGGGCGAGGCCAACAAGTCAACAAGCCCGGTTGACTCCCGTATGTTGTCAAGTGAAAGAGATGACCGCGCCGGAGTCAAAGGCCGACTCTGGTTCGATGATGCCTGCGCCCACGGCTTTTTCCTTGATGCTGTTGAGCAGTTCTTTGCTGCGCTTGTAGGTGGGCGTCATTTCGACCATAGAGATGACCTCCTCGTTGTCGAGGTCGTCGAGTCCGAAGAGATAGGTCTTATTGCGTTTGCGTTGTCCGCTCTTGTTGTCGCTGCTGCCATAATAGATGCCGCGACGCTCTTCGATTTCCTCCATGCGGTCGGCGTCTTTCTGTCGGCGCTGTTCGTCTTCGGCTTCTTGTTTGGCTTTCATGCCCGGCACGGTTGAAATGCCGAAGCCTGTGGCCAGGATAGTAATCTTGACGCGCTTGTCGAGCGATTGGTCGGTCGACAGACCCCATTTGGTCTCCACGTCATCGTGGAATTTGGCCATGAAGTCGTGCACCTCGTTCATCTCTTCCATCATCAGCATGTCGCCTTCTTTCTCTGCGCAGAAAGAGATGCTCAGCAACACTTTCTTGGAGTTGAAGATGTCGTTGTTGTTGAGCAGGGGTGAGTGCAGGGCATCGTTGATGGCCTTGGTGACGCGGTTTTCGCCTTCACCGTATCCGGTCGACATAATGGCCACGCCGCCGTCTTTGAGCACGGTGCAGACGTCACGGAAGTCGAGATTGATGATGCCGTGCATGGTGATGATTTCGGCAATGCTTCTTGCGGCCACGCTCAGGGTGCTGTCGGCGCGTTCGAAGGCAGAGAGCACATTGAGGTCGGGATAGATTTCGCGCAGGCGCTCGTTGTTGATGACGAGCAAGGCGTCGACGTGTTTAGAGATTTCCTCCACGCCGTCGAGAGCCTGGTCAATCTTTTTGTTGCCTTCAAAGAGGAAGGGGATGGTGACGATGCCCACGGTGAGGATGCCCATGTTTTTGGCTTCGCGGGCCACTACGGGCGCAGCTCCTGTTCCGGTGCCACCTCCCATGCCGGCGGTGATGAACACCATTTTGGTGCCGTCGCTGAGCATTTTGTCGATGTCTTCAACGCTCTCTTCGGCTGCTTCGCGTGCACGGGCCGGGATGTTGCCGGCACCAAGTCCCTCTTTGCCCAGTTGCAGGCGTACGGGGACGGGAGAGTCGCAGAGTGCTTTGGAGTCTGTGTTGCAGAGCACGAAGTTGACGTCGTGGATGCCTTCGCGGTACATATGGTTAACGGCATTGCCGCCACCGCCACCCACACCGATGACTTTGATGATGGAGGGAGTGGTCGAAGAGATGCCCATATCTATGAGGTCGCTATTGTCTGTCATATCGTTTGTTTTCGTCTTTATGGTCGTTGTGGGTTCTGCTTAGTCTTCTTTGGTTCCGGGGAAGTGGTCTTCTTCTTCGCTCACGATGCGTGTGGCCGCACCTTTAATTCTATTCCAGAATTTATTGAGTTTCGATGGGCCTTTGGGGGTCTTAGGCTTCTCTTCCTGAGCCGGTGTTGTGTTTTCCTCAGCGGGCTGCTCGACTGGCTGCTCGACGGGTTGCTCGACGGGTTGCTCGGTAGACTGAGTTTCGGTTTGTCCGATGGTCTGTGGCGTGCCGCCGAAAGGTTGTGCGATGCCTTGCTGTGCGGCGTTAGGTTGGGCCTCTTCGTCTTCGGTGAAAAGTTTGTTTTCGCCGATTTTTCCGCCGCAGCAGTTGATGTCGCCTTTGTCTATGAGGGCTATGGCGGCGTCGAATGAGCCGTCGCCGTTGAAGGCGGTAGCGCCCTTGCCTTCGAGGCGGTATTGGAGTTTGAGCGACTTGACGAAGCGCACTTTGTCAAAACCGGTAAACTCGGCGTAGGCTTTGTCGAGGTTGCGGAGCATGGCGCCGCCGCCGGTGACGATGATGCCGGCGATGAGTTGCGACTTGTCGTAGCCAGAGAGTTTGATTTGGTTTTTGATGTTGAGCACAATCTCTTCGGCGCGTGCCGTCACCAGGCCGTCAAACTCTTCGTGGCTGAGTTCGCGGCCGTCGCGCAGACGTATGGGGCTGTGGCTGTCTTCGCCTTCGGGGATGAAGGCGCTGCCCAATTTACATTTGAGTTCTTCGGCTTCGGCCTCGTCAATCTGCACAGAGGCGATGTCGCGGGTGATGCTGCCGCCGCCGAGGGGGATAACGGCGAAGTGGCGCAGCAGGTTGTTTTTGTAGATGGCCACAGAAGTGGTCTCGGCACCCATGTCCACAAACACGCAGCCCGAGCGTTTCTCCGGCTCGGCCAGGATGGCGTCGGCCAATGAGAGTACGGTGATGGGCGTGCTCACCACGTTGATGCCGGCTTTTGTAAAACAACTTTCCACATCTTTGGTTATCGACGAACTGGCAATGATGTTGAGGAAGCGTCCCTCTATGCTTTCAGAGGCTATGCCCACGGGGTCGAGCACGGTCTGTGTGCCGAGTTTGTAGTCTTGTGGAATATCTTCGAGTATGACTTTGTCGTTGCCGGGGCGGCTGATGTTGAGGTCTTTGACGTTTTTGACCATATCGGCCGTGATGAGCATTTTCTCGCGCAGTTGTTGCGTCACGGTGTTTTTGACGGTGTGCATGCCCATGCCGCCAATGCCGACGTAGGCTGCCGAGATGGTCATCTTGAGCTTCTCTTCCAGTTTGCTCTTCATGTTTTTCAAGCTGGTCGTCATCTTGTTGAAGTTGTTGATGCGGCCTTTGCGAATGAAGGAGTCTGAAGTTTCTTGTACGGTGGCCAAGACGAGGATGGCGCCGTCGGGTTGTTTACGTCCTGCGATGGCTGTGATTTTGGATGAGCCCAGTTCGATGGCAACGATGAAGTTCTCTTCTTTTTGCATATTGGGTTGTGTGTTTGAGTTGTCGGTTATGGCGTTTGAGCCGCTTTATCAAGAGCGTTTTTTGCCAGAGGTGTGTTTTTTGCAGACAATTTGGTTGGAATATTCCAAGTTGATTTCTCGGTAGGTGTCCCATCCCACTGTGGGCAACACTTTGGTGTAGAAGGTCTGCAGGTGGGCCAGTTGTTGGCCGATTTGTATGGTGTCGGTTTTGCCCAGATGGATGATGTCGCAACCTATGCGCGGCACGAGGTCGATTTCGCCTTTGGGTGTCACGTCTATTTGAGTGATGAGGTCGTCGGCGAAGCTGTTGTCGTTGATTTTTTTGGCTATGGGCAGGAGTTTCTTACCGGCAAAATGTCGGTTGATGTTGCCCGTGGCCACTATCAGGTCTGCGCTGTAGCCTTGTGGGTTCATCACCTGGCCGTTGCTGTCTATGTAATAGTTGTCGCCATTATTGGCCATGACGCGCAGGATGGGCAGTCGTTGTGTCACGTGCACGCTCAGTTCGCCGCCGCCGGTTTTGTAGCATTTGGCGAATTTGATGAAAGGGTTTTTGAGCAAGGCTTTTTCGATGGCTTCGCTGTTGATGTCGTCCATCTTTTTGCCCACAGGGTTGAGCTGTGCCGTCGTGATGAGGCGTTCCACCTCGTTGGCCGTGATAAAGCCGGCATGGCTGCTGTCGCTCACGTTCACGCTGATGGCTTTACACACACTCTCGTCTTTGCCCGAAGCGATGTGGGTAAAGGCAAAAATCAGATAGACCGTGAGGGCCAGTAGCAGGAAGAGTTTGAAAAATGTTTTCATCGGTGAATAAGGCCGTGGTGGCCTGTGCTTGATGGCGGCAGATGTTTTAGCAGTATTTTTTCTTGAGGATGTCGGCGATTTGGTCGCAATAGTTGTCGAGGTCGCCGGCGCCGAGCACCACGAGCACGTCCCAGTCGCCTTCTTCGACGATGGCCGGCACGTCGGCTTTGTGGCAGAGGCGGCGTTTCATGTCTGGCCGCAGTTCGTCGTAGATAATCTGGCTGGTCACGCCCTCGATGGGGAGTTCGCGTGCCGGATAGATTTCAGTCAAAATCACCTCGTCGAGCAGCGACAGGCTATCGGCAAAGTCTTTATAGAAATCTCGGGTGCGGGTGTAGAGGTGGGGCTGAAAGATGGCCGCGATGCGCCGGTTGTCAAACACCTCTTTGAGCGAGAGAATGCTTTGTCGGATTTCGGCCGGATGGTGGGCGTAGTCGCTGAGGAAGACGATGCGGTCGGTTTTGAGTTTGAAGTCAAAGCGTCGGTCCACGCCACCAAACGAGGCCATGGCCCGGCGTATTTCGTCGGCTTCGGCGCCGGCCAGTTGGGCCAATGCCATGGCGGCTATGCCGTTTTCGATGTTGATGCTCACAGGCACGCCGAGCTCTACGTCGCTGATGTGGCCCAATGGCGAAATGAAGTCAAAAACGATGCGGCCGCCACCGATGCGGATGTTTTCGGCATGAAAGTCGCCTTCGGTGCGTGCATAGTCATAGAGCTTCACGCCCTCTTGAAGTCTGGGCGTCATGCGCAGCCCGCGGTGGGCAATGAGGGCGCCTCCGGGCTGGATGAGGCTCGTGTAGTGGTTGAAACTTTCGAGATAGGCCTCTTCGGTGCCATAGATGTCGAGGTGGTCGGCGTCGGTTGCTGTCACCACGGTGGCAAAGGGGCGCAGGTGGTGGAATGAACGGTCAAATTCGTCGGCTTCTATCACCACATACGGGCTGGTGGCCGAGAGCAGGTAGTTGGTGCCGTAGTTTTTGGTGATGCCGCCCAAGAAGGCGTTGCAGCCCACGTGACTTTGGTGCATCAAATGGGCCAGCATCGACGAGGTTGTGGTTTTGCCGTGTGTGCCGGCCACACAGAGTCCCTTCATGCTGCGGGTGAGCGTGCCCAGCACTTCAGCACGTTTTTGAATGGTGAAACCATGCTGGCGGAAATAGGCCATTTCGCGGTGGTCGGCCGGTATGGCCGGCGTGTAGACCACGAGTGTGTGGTCGGGATTGAGGCAGGCCGCGGGGATAAGCGTCGGGTCGTCGGTATAGTGGATGTCGGCGCCTTCGGCACGCAACTTTTCAGTTAGTTCACAAGCTGTGCGGTCGTAGCCGCCTACAAAGATCTTTTTGGAGAGAAAATAGCGTTCGAGCGCACTCATACCAATGCCGCCCGCGCCAACGAAATAAACCGATTTTATCGCTTCAAAATCCATGGTTCTCAGTTTGATTAAAGGGCTGAAACCGCCCTTGTTGCTCGTTTTTTCTTTCAGTAAACATTCAGCACTACACGCCCGTTTTTGGCGCGGGTGTATAGTTTGTGGCAAAAATAGCAAATTTTATTGGTTGGTTGTTAGGCCTTGCCCTGCTTTTTTTAGTCGCATTTTTATGTCGCTGTGTTTTGTGGCGGTTCGTATCAATTTGGGCGATTGTCGGAACCTCACGCGCGTGTGTATACCCCAAAAAGTTGCCTTTTTCTCCAATCACCCAGTCACACCTTCAAAAAATGCCCATTTCATCGCAGAATTTCCCTCAAAAGTGTGATTGAAGCCTCCGGTCACGTTCAGTCACGCCCGTTCACACCATTTTCGCCCTTTTCCGACAGGGCGTTCAACATTGGGATTGATATTTGATTGGTTTTGCCCCGTTTTGTCTTTTTCTATTAGCCTGCAAAAGGTTATATTTGAGGTACAAAAGAAAGGCAGTGGGGCTGTAGCGCCTCACTGCCTTTCTTTCAATGGTTTACGGTCAGTATGGCCGTGAAAACTGTCCTTATGCGAGCAAAAACTATCCTTATGCCGAGAGTGATTTCTCCTATTCTTGTTGTTGCCCGCGCTGTTTGGGCCATTCCTTTCGGCCTTTCGGCTGTTTTTAGTCGCGGCTAATGCTAAAAAGTCTTTAATGCTGTCACACAAAGCGCCTTTTATGAACACTTTATGGTCATTGTGGATGGTGGCTCCAGACGGCCTGTGTTTAGCCCTCTTCGGCCAGTCTTATCACTTCACGGGCAATCTCGGCGGCGGCGTCGGGTTTGGCCAGCCGGAGAATGTTTTCAGAGAGGCTTTCAAGCATCTGTGTGTCGTTGACCGTATTGATGGCTTCAGGCAGCAGGGTGCGCTCGGCCTCGTTGTCGGGCACGTAGAGCGCAGCCTGTTTGCGCACGAGGGCCATGGCGTTTTTGGTCTGATGGTCTTCGGCCACATTGGGCGAAGGCACGAGGATGACCGGTTTGCCCAGCAGGCAGAACTCCGAGATGCTACCGGCGCCGGCACGCGAAATGACGAGGTCGGCGGCGGCATAGGCGGTGGCCATGTCGGCAATGAAGTCCATCACCTTGAGATTGTCGGGACACTTCAAGGCGGCCAGGCGCGTCTGGATTTCTTCGCTGTAATATTTGCCTGTCTGCCAAACAAACTGGATGTCTTTTTGTGAGCGGATGAGCGAGAGTTGGCTCAAAACGCTCTCGTTGAGGCTGCGTGCGCCCAGAGAACCGCCCACGATGAGCACCGTCTTTTTGGTGGGGTCGAGCTCCATGGCTTTGAGGGCTTCTGTCTTGGTGGCTTTGACTTCGAGCAGGTTTTGCCGCACCGGGTTGCCGGTGAGTCGAATGTTTTCGGCAGGGAAAAAGCGCTCCATACCATCATAGGCCACACAAATGAGGCGTGCACGCTTGGCCAGCAGTTTGTTGGTCACGCCGGCATAAGAGTTCTGCTCTTGCAGCAGAGTGGGTATGCCCATCTTTTGGGCGATGTTGAGCGTGGGGCCGCTGGCATAGCCGCCCACACCCACAGCCACCTGCGGCTGAAAGTCTTTGATGATTTTGCGGGCCAGACGGCGACTCTTCATCAATTTGAGCAATACGCCGAAGTTGCGCCAGATTTTCTTGCGGTCAAAACCAGCCACCGGCAGACCTTTGATTTCGTAACCCGCAGCCGGTACACGCTGCATTTCCATACGGCCTTCAGCGCCAACAAAGAGGATTTTGGCCTCTGGGCGCAGGGCGCGGACGGCGTTGGCAATAGAAACGGCCGGAAAGATATGGCCGCCGGTGCCGCCGCCGCTGATGATAATTCTCAAGTCTTTATCCATGGCTGATTGTGATTAGGGATGAATATGTCGGAATGGGGATTGTGGGCTGCAAAAAAGTGTGGCTGCCGCTCAACGTATGTCCTCCTCCGCTTAAATCTTTTAATGGCAAAATTGCTCCAAGTCGGCTATGTCGGTGGCTATGTGGACGAGTTTATCGGCCGGTGAGTCGACCAGCCCTTCACGGTGCAGACGGTTGAGCGTGTCGAGCAGACTGTCCCAGCAGCCACCGGCGTTGTAGAGCACCACAGGCCGGTCATACAGACCGAGTGTCCGAGCCGCCAGGGCCGTGAAAAGTTCGTCGAGTGTGCCGATGCCGCCTGGCAGGGCAATGAGCACCTCGCTCTCGCGCATCATCACGGCTTTGCGGTCAGACAGGTCGGCGGTGAAAAAAGTGATGTCACACTGTTCGCTGATAAGGCCGCGGTCTTTGATGACTTGCGGAATGACGCCGATGACGGTGCCACCATAGGCTTTGACCGTCTGTGCCAAACGCTCCATCTGGCCTTTGGCCGCACCGCCATAGACCAATTGGCGGCCCGTACGGCCAATCCAGCAGCCCACCTCTTCGGCGGCCTTCAGATAGGCCTCTGGCAGGTTTTCACGGGCAGAGAGAAAGACGCCGATGCGTTTCATCATTTCACGGCAATGCACTCAATCTCCAGACGGGCGCCTTTGGGCAGCGTTTTGACGGCCACAGCCGAGCGCGCGGGGGGAGTGGAGGTGAAAAATTCGGCATAGGCGGCGTTCATTTCGGCAAAGTCGGCCATATCGGCCAGGAAGACGGTGGTCTTCACCACATTGTCGAGCGTCAGTCCGGCTTCGGCCAAGATGTTGGAGGCGTTGGTCAGAGCTTGACGGGTCAAGGCATCCACGCCGCCCTCGGCAAATTCGCCGGTGGCAGGGTCAATGGGGAGCTGGCCCGACACAAAAACCAAATTACCGGCCACAATGGCCTGACTGTAAGGACCAATGGCCGCAGGGGCCTTGGTGGTCGAAAGTGCTTGTTTCATAACAATAAGTGGGTGTGGTTGAGGGGATGGTTGGGCTTCAAGGTCGAAGCGATGAGATTATTTCAAGTAATCGTCAAAATAGCGTGTGATGCGGTCGTGTAGGTGCACCTGCATATGGCCCGCCATGTTGTGACCCTCGCCGGGATAGACGAAATAGTCGGGCTGGGTGCCGGCGTCTTCACAAGCCTTGAGGAAAGAGAGACTGTGCTGCAACACACAAGTGGGGTCGTTGTAGCCCACAATGATTTGCAAGCGGCCTTTGAGGTTCTTGGCTTTAGGCAGCAGACTTGAACTCTCGTAGCCCTCAGGATTTTCTTGAGGCGTGTCCATATAACGTTCGCCATACATCACCTCGTAGTATTTCCAGTCTATCACAGGGCCACCGGCTACGCCGACTTTGAACACATCGGGATAGCTACACATCAAGTTGGTGGTCATAAAGCCGCCAAACGACCAGCCGTGTACACCGAGGCGGTTGCTGTCGACATAAGGCAGGCTCTTAAGGAACTTCACGCCTTCGAGCTGGTCTTTCATTTCGTTGTCGCCGAGATGACGGTGGGTGCAACTCTCAAACTCAAATCCGCGATATTCAGAGCCGCGGCTGTCGAGCACAAACATCACGTAGCCGCGCTGGGCCATATAATATTCCCACGGACGAGCGCTGTAGTTCCACGAGGCGTCGACCAAATGGGCGTGAGGGCCGCCATAGACATAGACAATGGCGGGGTAGGTCTTGTTGGGGTCGAAGTCGACGGGTTTCACGAGACGGTAATACAGGTCGGTGACGCCATCGGCGGCTTTTATCGTGCCTGAGGTGATTTGGGGCATGTTGAATGCTTCATAACACTTGTCGTCGGCCCAGACATTGACGGCCGACGGAGCGGTGGTGGAGGCAAGGTCAACATGGCGGTACACATTGGGTGCGTTCCAAGTGTCTATCATATAGCGGCCGCCGGACGAGAGTTGGGCATGGTGCACACCCTGACCGTTGTCGAGGCGTGTGCGCTTGCCGGTCTTTACATTGACCGCATAAATGTTGTGACAGATTGGCGAGTCGGCGTTGGCCTTAAATATGATGCTGCGTGTGGTCTCGTTGAAACCAAGCATTTCAATCACTTCAAACGTGCCTTTGGTGAGTTGCCCAAGTTCTTTGCCCGTTGTGTCAAAGAGATAGAGGTGGTTGTAGCCGTCGCGGCGTGTTTGATAGACAAACTTGCTGCTGTCCCACGGCAAAAAGACAATAGGATTGCAAGGCTCAACATAGCGCGCGTTGGTCTCGGTGTAAAGCACGGCAAGACGGCGACCGGTGGCAGCGTCATAACTCACCAGTTCGGCCTTGTCTTGTGAGCGCGGCACTTCGATGACATAAATGGTCTTTTCGTCGGGACTCCAGGCGATGTTGGTGAAATAGCGGTCGGTGGGGTCGCCGGCTTGCAGATAAATCGTCTGCTCGGTGGAGGGGTTATACACACCGATGGTGACCTTGTGGCTCGTCATGCCGGCCATGGGGTATTTCTCGGGAGCGAGCGTGGCCACACGCGGCTCGTTGTCGACAAGGGGGAAGTCGGTCACCATCGTCTGGTCCATACGATAGAAAGCCAGCAATTGACCTTTGGGGCTCCAGAACGTACCCTTGTTGATGCCAAACTCGTCGCGGTGGACGCTTTGGCCGTATTGCAATTCGCGTGAACCGTCGGTCGAGACCTGATGGGTTTTGCCGTCGGCCGTGGTGACGAAGAGGTTCCAATCTTTCACGAAAGCCTCACTCCGTGATGCATAAGTGAAGTCGTTATGACTGCTACCGCTGACGCGCGGTCCCTGCCACACGATTTGCTTGGTCTTCCAGTCGTAAAGCAGGTTGGCCGTTGCAGTCTGCAACAGTGCCAGAGTCTTGCCGGCTTCGGGAAATTGGGCCGAATAGAGGGCATAGACGGGTTGGGTTGTGGCTGTGTCGATGGCAGCATTGACGTCGGCGAGGGTGAAGAGGGTAGACGCCTTGCCTAAGCGGCCTTTGGCGTCGGACAAGGTCTTGACCTCCTCGACCGAGAGTTCCACCATGCGGTCGCCCCAGAAGGTGGAGAAGTGGCCGGCCGGCCGGTGTGACCAAAAGTCTTTGCCACCCCACATGATGTCCTCGAGGGTGAATGAGCGTTTTGTCTGTGCCATTGTGCTTGATGGCTGCAAACTCAATAGGGCCAAGGCAGCCAAAATGATTTTCTTGATCATATTAGATTTAATGAAAAGCGTAGTTGCAAAGATGTAGGAAGCCGCCACGGCTTTGGTGCTTGTGGGCGCTTTTAGTCGCGATGTCCTCGTGAGTTCCATTTACCGCCTGCTGGCCGTTCGCCGCGTTGGCCTCCTTTGAAGCCACGGCTGTCGCGTTGGCCAAACTTGCCTTCGCCGCGATTAAATCGGCCTTCGCGGCGTTCAAACTTACCGCCAAAGTCGCCACTCTTTCGTCCATAGTTACGGCCTTCGCGCTCGCCGTGCTCACGGCGTGGGGCGCGGTCGGCCGTCTGATTGCGCATTTTGCGGGCCATCAGGCGCTCAAACTCAAAATGCTTGTTGCGCAGGGCGGCATATTGTGGGTCGTAGTCGTTGTTGTCGTCGGTTTCTCGCGAGGGGCGTTGGTCGGCAAAACGGCCGTTGAACTCGCCACGGTTGAGTTTGAAACGGCGTTTTTCGCCCATCTTCTCCTTTTCTTCGGCGGTTTTCACCTCACCGCCTGAGGCGCGGAAGTCGTTGAGGCGGCCGCTAAAGAGTTGGTATTTACGCAGTTCACACTCCAAGGCGCCGTTATAAAGCGGTATTTTGATGCTGGGCTTGAGACCGATTTCGTCGAAACATTCTTCTTTATAGCTAATCACCCAAGCCTCGCCGCCGGTAAAGGCGTGTTTGAGTCGCTCGCCGATGGTGCGGTAAAGGCCTAAGAGGTCGGGCGACACCAGTCGCTCGCCATAGGGCGGGTTGGTAATCATCAGCGACTCTTCGGCGGGCTGCTCAAAATGCTTAATATCGCGTTGGGCAAACTCAATGCAGTCGGCCACGCCGGCACTTTTGGCGTTGGCCGTGGCCACTTCGATGGCGCGGACGTTAAGGTCGTAGCCGTAAATCTTATGGTCAAAGGCTCGTTCGGCAGAGTCGTCGTTGTAGATGCGGTCAAGGAGCGCACTGTCGAAGTCTTTCCATTTCTCAAAGCCAAAAGACTTGCGGAAAACGCCCGGGTAGATGTTGCGGGCCATAAGGGCGGCCTCGATGGCTATCGTGCCCGAGCCGCAGAACGGGTCTATGAGATCTTTGTCGAACTGCCATCCCGAGAGTTTGATGATGCCTGCCGCCAGCACTTCGTTTATGGGTGCCTCGACTGAGCCTGTGCGGTAGCCGCGCAGGTGGAGGCTTTCGCCCGACGAGTCAAGTGAGAGCGTACACTTGTCTTCGGCGATGTGGATGTTGAGGCGGAGGTCGGGATTGGTGATGCGGATGTTGGGACGCTTGCCTGTGGTTTCGCGGAAGTAGTCGGCGATGGCGTCTTTCACCTTATAGGCCACAAACTTTGAGTGGCGGAACTCTTGCGAATAGACCACGGAGTCGACAGAGAAGGTGGTGTCGAGGTCGAGATAGTCGGCCCAGTTAATGGCTTTGACAGCATTGTAGACATCGTCGGCGTCTTTGGCCTGAAAGTGTGTGATGGGCTTGAGGATGCGCACGGCGGTGCGGAGGCAGAAGTTGGCGCGGTACATCATCTCTTTGTCGCCTGAGAAAGAGACCATGCGTCGGCCGATTTGTATGTCGTTGGCGCCGAGCTCGGTGAGTTCTTGGGCCAGCACCTCCTCTAATCCCTGGAAGGTTTTGGCAATGAGTTCGAATTGTTCCATTGTGTGGTGCTCCGATATGCGGTGTTTGGAATATGTTCTGTTTCAGTCTGTTCCGTCTGTCTTGGTCACTTTTTCGCCCGGCTCAACATCGCGTGTCAGCCAGACGTTGGCACCGATGGTGGCGCCTTTGCCAATGGTGATGCGGCCCAGCAGTGTGGCGTTGGAGTAGATGATGACGTCGTCGTTGATAATGGGGTGTCGCGGATTGTTTTTGATGGGGTTGCCGTCGGCGTCGAGCGGAAAGCTTTTGGCACCGAGGGTGACGCCCTGATAGAGTTTGACGTTTTTGCCGATGATACAAGTGGCGCCTATCACCACGCCGGTGCCGTGGTCTATGGTAAAGCTTTCGCCGATTTGCGCGGCCGGATGAATGTCGATGCCGGTCTCGCTGTGGGCGATTTCGGTGATGATGCGCGGGATGAGCGGTACGCCCAGTTTGTGGAGTTCGTGTGCCAGTCGGTAGCAGGTCAGAGCCTTTATGACGGGATAACAACTGATGACCTCGCCATAGTTTTGTGCGGCGGGGTCGCCGAGGTAGGCCGCTTCGACGTCGGTGGCGAGAATGCGGCGCACTTCCGGCAGGCGGCTAATCAGTTTGGCTGCAATCTCGGCGGCGTGGCAGTGGCAGTCGCAATGTGGGCCGTTGTCTTCGCTGAAACAGAGTCCGGCTTCTATCTGGCTGGTGAGCAAACCGAAAAGGCGCTCTGTCTCCATGCCTATATGGTATTTCACGGTGACGTGGTTGAGCGCAGACTTGCCGTAATAACCGGGAAAGAGCAAGGCTCTGCACAGGCAGATAATCTCTTCGAGCGCCGGTGCCGACGGCAGTGGGTCGCCGTGGCGGTGTTGGTGGAAGAGTCCCTTCATTTGTTGGGTGTCTGAGAGAGCCTCAACGGTTTGGGCCAATATATGGGCGTAGTTGTCTGGTTGGTTCATGTTGATGACCGGCTGTGAAGAGCAAAATTAAGGATTATTTTCGTAAGTGTGAAAAAAGGCTTGGTTTTAATGTAAAATAGCGCCGTGGTCGGCGGTAGGGTGTGGGTTTGACGGCACAAAAAAACAGACCGTCTTCAGTGTTGAAGCGGTCTGCTTAGTTCTTTTACAATCTCTGGCTGATTAGGCCAAACCATTCACGTGAAGGGCAAGGCTTGACTTAATGTTAGCGGCCTTGTTTTTGTGAATGATGTTGTTTTTGGCGAGCTTGTCGAGCATCTTCTGCACTTTGGGCAGGAGCTCGGTGGCTGCAGCCTTGTCAGTTGTGGCGCGGAGCTTGCGCACAGCGTTACGCATAGTTTTGGCGTAATATCTGTTGTGCAGTCTGCGAGCGGCAGTCTGACGAATTCTCTTTACAGATGATTTGTGGTTTGCCATTGTTTGTGTGTCGTTTTTTTATTTTGTAGTCCCTAGCGGAATCGAACCGCTCTTTAGAGAATGAAAATCTCTCGTCCTAACCGATAGACGAAGGGACCGCCTTAAGTGGCTGTTCAGTCCTTGCGGGCTGAATTGCGAGTGCAAAAGTAGGAGATTTTTTCCATACTCCAAAACTTTTCGCGTCTTTTTTTGAAAAATCTGTATTTTTGCTTGGGTTTTGCGTCAATAAACCGGATTGGGGCGCACCTGTTTTTGTTTCACTCCTTATTATATATAGGCGGCGTTTATGCAAATCAAGTCTGAAGGATTGGTGTTTCGTACCACAAAATATGGCGACGACGGTTTGATTGTCGATGTCTTGACCTGTGCGAGCGGCATGGTGTCTTTTATGGTGAAACGTTCGCGTTCGCCTCGTGCGGCTGTGCGTCACACGCTCTTTCAGCCTTTGACCTGTGTGGAGTTGACTTGGGATTGTCGCAAGGCGGGTGTGTTGCAGAAACCCACTTCGGCGCGTTGTGTGCAGGGGTTTATTGATTTGCACGCTCATCCTTACAAGGCGTCGATGGCGCTGTTTCTCTCGGAGTTTTTGCACTATGCCGTGCGGGTCGAGACGCCGCCGGGCCTGTTGTACGATTATTTGGTGGGTTCGTTGACTTGGTTGGATGCTGCTCCCGACCAGTTTTCCAATTTCCATTTGGTTTTTCTCTTGCGTTTGGCGCGTTTTTTGGGTTTCTCGCCCAATCTCGACACTTTCGCTCCCGGTCGCTGTTTTGATCTTCGTGCGGGTGTGTTTGTCGACGGCCGGCCCGACCATCCCGACTTCGTTCCGCCGTCAGACGCAGCCCGTCTTCCGTTGCTCATGCGTATGAACTATGGCACCATGCGCCTGTTTCGTTTCACCGGCGAAGAGCGCAACCGCACGCTGACCTATATCAATGCCTATTATCGTCAGCATTTGCCGTCGTTTCCCGAGCTCAAGTCGCTCGACGTTTTGCGTCAGGTGTTTCGCTGATAATTGTCTTTTGTGTTTTGCCCCAATGGCGTTATCTTTGGAGCGAGTATGAGAGAGAGGGGCCTCAAAACGGTCTCTTTTTTTCATAATCAGGCCGTTACGGGAATAAGGCGCGTTTTTTCTGTCCTTATTCCCGTCATTTTTGTCCTTATGCCGGGAATGCTTGGGCCTATGCGAGGCCGTTTGGAATGGTTTTGAGGCGGTATGACGAGGCTTTTGTGTCGTCTCAAAAGCCTTTTGAAAAGAAAAACGAGGTTGCCGCGTCACGCTGAACCCCGTTTTTTGAACATTTTGTCCCATCATTTTCGCCCAAAGGCCCGTCGGAGAAGATGGCCGATGAGATAAAGGCGGTATTTCAACTGGAAGGCCGTCGAGTTGGTCGATTTGGCTCCGCCGTTGCTGGTGTTGCCCTCGTGTCGGCGGTATTTGATGAGTTTGTCGTCGATGATGACGGCTTTGTAGAATGTTTTGGCCACGAGGAAGAGCCAATTGTCGTGGGTGCAGAGCTTATGGTTTTTGGGGAAGGGAAGGGCTTTGTTCAGAATGGTGCGCCTGAAACACATGCAGCAGCCTAAATACCGAAATCTGATGATGTTGCCCAGATACGAGCGCGAAGAGTGGTAGAGTTGGTAAAACGAGGGCGCTATTTCCTCTTCGTCAAAGTTGACCACCTGGGCGTCGCTCACCACGAAGTCGCAGTGCTCCAGCAGGGCCAGGCAGCGCTCCACCTTGCCCGGCATCCAGAGGTCGTCTTGGTCGGCAAGGAAGATGATGTCGCCTGTGGCCGCTTTGAGGGCATGCTCAAAGTTGCTCACATAGCCGTGGTCGGTGGTGTGGTGCACGATGCGTATTTGCGGCAGTTCCAGCGCCTCTATCACGTCGAGTGTGTCGTCGGTCGAGCCGTCGTCGGATATGACAATCTCGTCGTCGGCCGAGAGTTGGCAGGCGATGGAGCGGAGCTGCTCACCGATGTAGGCGGCACCGTTGTAGGTGGCTATACAGACAGAAATCATGCTTGGTGGCGTGGTTTGCGATGTTTGCGTTTGAACAGGTTTTTCAGATACAGCGCGACGAACTTGAGGCTTTTGTGATGGCAACTCAGGCCGAGTGTGCGCCTCATCATGCCGTAATGATGCAGCAGGTGGCCGTTGAGGCCTTCCAGACGGCAGGCGTTGGCACACTCCAGGTAGATGTGATAGCGGCGAATGGCGCGGTTGAGGTCTGTGCCGTCATTGGAATAGTTTTGTGTGATGACGAATGGCAGCAGACACAGGCCGTCGTTGATTTGCCTCACTTTCTGCAAAAACTGGAAATCGGCAAAGTCCAGATAGATGCGTTCGTCATATCCGCCGGCCTCGAGAAAAAGTGACGTGGGTATGCACAGGCCGCTGTTGATGACGATGAAGTCTCTGAGTGAATAGGTGCCGCTCTTGATGTCTTTGGGCGTTTTCTTCCAGACCGACGGCATATAGGGACTGAACGGCTGACCCAATGCCGTGACGGAGATGGGCGCCGTCACACCGGCGAAGTCAAGGGCATCAAGATAGGCTTGGAAGGCTTCGGGAGGGAATGTGGTGTCGTCGTCGAGCAGGAGAATTCTTTTGTAGCCCAATTCGTTGGCCCTTTGGGCCGTTAGATTATAGGCTTTGGGCAGGCCGCTGTTTTGCGTGTCTCTGACGTAAATGGCCCGGGGGCAGAGCGTGGCGATGTTTTCTTGGGCGAAGGTGGCCGGCGAGTTGTCGTAGACTACAAACTCCTCAATGCCGTTGGGCTTAATCAACGACAAATAGGTGGCCGACTCACTCAAGTGTGCCTGATATAAAACGATGACCGGGAGTATGCTGTTTGCCATGTCTTTTCTCGTTTGTGGGCTTAAACATTCAGGTTGAGCCATTGGTTGTAGAGCACGTCTATGGCCAGAATGGCCGTGGCGAAGAGCAGCAGGAGTATTTGGCCGGCTATGCGCGGGCGGATGGCATAGATAATGTAGGGGAAGAGGATGATTTCCACCACGCCAAAGATTTCTGAAACTCTGAATGCCAACACCGGCAAGAAGGCCAGCATGGCGAAACTGATAATCGAAAGGGCGTAAATCTTCAGGAAAAGCGACATCTGCGGGAAATGGCGCTTAATCAAGTCATACTTCCACAACAAAAAGTAATACAGCGCCAGTTTGAGCAGTGACACGATGTTGAAAAGGTTGATTTCGTCCATGTTCATCATGCCCGAGTCGCGCATCTCCTCATAGAGTTCGAGCTTGTCTTGTATGCCGGGAATGGGAATGGCCGAGAGCCAGCCGATGTTGCTGGGCGAGACCACATAAGCCGCCAGAGGCAACACGATGAGTGCCAATTTCCAGCGGTCAGAGAGTTCGTTGCAGCCCAAAAATGCCAGCGGTAGCAACACGATGGCCGAGTAGTGGAAAAAGATGGCCACGCCAATCATCAGGGCATAGGCCAACCGCTTTTTCTCAATCAGAAATTGCAAGGCCAGAATGAAGATGCCCGTCGCCACGGCCACACGGATTTGCGTGGTATTCTGGAGAATGAAAAAGTGACTCATCCACACGGCCATCGACAAGAACCACAGTTTCGTGTTGCGGCTCACGGCATAGGCCATGAGGGGGATGGACAAGAAGGCATATATAATCAGCACGCCGCGCATACCACCCAGCCAACTCTGAGCGATGTCGGAGATGAAATAAAACGAGGGCTCCACCAAGATGTTGCCGGCATAGAAAAATTTCTCGTATTCGCCCGAGTCCTTGTCCAGACCAATGGGGCGCAGACCCACAATCAGCACCAGCACCACGGCAATGGCCACGTAGGCGCCCACGACGTATTTGTCCTTCTCCTTGTCCATAAACGACAGGAAAAGCACCAGACAAAACAGGCAGACGTATATGCCGAAGAAAATCATAGGCGGAGTGAGGGTGAGTGTGGGTTAGGGCTTACCATTTGAGGCTCTTGTCTTTGACCAACAAGACCACGGAGGTGATGGCAAAACACACCATCAGCATCGTGATGATGAAAAACAAGCGTTTCGGGCCGGCCGGCTTGACGGGTACGGAGGCAGCTTGCACGGTGGTGAACACGGGTGTGCGCTCCAAGACTTTGCTCTCTGCGGCTACACACTGGCTCTGTAGCTTGGTGTAGATGGCGTATGCCCCCTGCATATCTTCTTCCATCTGACTTTGACGGGTTTTCATACTCGCCAGGTCAAGCTCTTGGTGCGTGTCGGCAAAGGTGCTGTAGGCCTTTTGCTTTTTGAGGTAGTCTTTTTCGG
Organism: Prevotellamassilia sp.; assembly: GCA_018383375.1. Lineage (GTDB taxonomy): Bacteria > Bacteroidota > Bacteroidia > Bacteroidales > Bacteroidaceae > Alloprevotella. The sequence continues at coordinate 26,040 of JAHAWW010000310.1, forward strand.
CCAAGTCTCTCACCTTGACCAGATGGGCCAGTTCTTGGCGCGCTTTTTTTGTGCGGTAGTCGGTCATGTGGCGCTGTAGGGCGTTTTTGACCGAGTCGGCCAGGGTGGTGGCCACCAGAGGGTCGAGGGCCTGGGTCTTTATGGTGATGACTTGCGTCTTTTTGTCTACGTCGCAACTGATGCTTTTGGCGATGCTTCGGGCCATGGCGTCTTGCTCTTTGGTCAGTCTGAAGGGGTCGATGTCGTAGCGCCCGTTCTTTTTGGCGGCAATGGGTTTGCCTTCACCCGAACTCCACCACGGGCTGGGCGCCTGGGTGGTGAGATAGTCGGCCAGTGCACCGTGCCACTTTCCGTCAGCCGTGGTCACTTGCATATCAAAAAATGGCACGATGAAGTCTTTGCTCTCAATCAGGTCGGGGTAAAACAGCGGGATGATGGCGTCTTCAGAGTTCATCATACTCGACAGGTCGATGCCCACCATTGAGGCCATGCCAGAGAACTTCGACATCTTGTCGTTGCTGCTTGTCTCCGGTGCCAAGATGATTTCCACCTCATAGTAGCGCGGTTGGCTGTAGATGTAGACGGCCGACAACACCAGCACGATGAGCATCGGCAGGATATAATGGCGTTTCCGCTCGCGCAGACTCCGATAGACGAGGTCGAGACGCACTTCCCGTTGCATTACTGACTCGGCTTGTGGGTTTTGGTTTGCTTCCATAGATGGCGGTTTACTATATAAACGTTCAAGGACGGCACTTATTTTGTCCAGATGCCTTTGGCGTGCCCCTTGAGCAGTTTGTTGACTTGTAGATAATTGGTCACGGCACAAATCAGATTGACGATGATGAGGGCCGCGACTATGCCTTCCAGCCCCATTCCCTTCAGGCCGCCAATGGCCAGTGGCAC
>JAHAWW010000314.1 GCA_018383375.1 Prevotellamassilia sp.
ACACCTCGGCACCGGCCTCTTCGAGCATTTGCCGCAGGTTGTAGGTGAACGAGTCGTAGTTGTATATGAGAAAGATATTCATAAGGTTTCTGTCGTTTGCGATAATCAGTCTGTTTCGGCTTCATAAATGGCCTTGCGCAAGGCCCCGAGCTTGTTGTTGACTTCTTGCAGTTCGTAGTCTTCGTTGCTGGCCGCCACGATGCCTCCGCCTGCTTGGAACCACAGTTCGCCACACCGGCTCACAAACGAGCGGATGGTGATGGCTTGATTGAAACTGCCATCGAGGCCGATGTAGCCGATGCAGCCCCCATAGGCGCCACGGTTGTGTGGCTCGTAGCGGCTGATGAGCTTGAGCGCCTCCACTTTGGGCGCTCCGCTGAGCGTGCCGGCAGGGAAGGTGTCGGCCAGCAGTTTGATGGGGTTGGTGCCGGGACGCACGTGGCCCGACACGCGGCTCACCAAGTGGATGACGTGGCTATAATATTGGGTGTCTTTGAAAAACTCCACTTTCACGCCCGTACAGTTGCGACTGAGGTCGTTGCGCGCCAAGTCGACCAACATGACATGCTCGGCATTCTCTTTCGGGTCGGCCAAGAGCGCTTCGGCAGCCAGCCGGTCGGCCTCGGGTTCGCCCTGTCGGCGGGTGGTGCCGGCAATGGGGTCGATATAGGCCGTGTCTTTCTCGAGACGGCAGTGTGTTTCGGGTGAAGAACCAAAGATGCGGAAGCCACCGAAGTCGAAATAAAACAGATAGGGCGAGGGGTTGATGCGCCGCAGAGCGCGATAGAGCTGAAAGTCGTCGCCGGTGTAGCGCTGCACAAAGCGGCGTGAGAGCACAATCTGAAACACATCGCCACGCAAGCAGTGGGCAATGCCTTTGCGGATGTTGGCCTTGTGCTCTTCGTCGGTGAGCGGCGAAGACACGTCGCCCACGGCGTGAAAACCATAAGTTGCCGCCTGGCCTGTGCGCAAGGCATTCACAATGCGCTCCATGCCACTCTCTTCGCCGTCGGCCGTGAGTTCGAGCAAGACCAGTTCGTTTTTGAAGTCATTAAACACCAGCACATACCGATATAATATATAATGAATGTCGGGGGCGTCGTTTTGCTCGGCGGTGGAGTCTTTCACCTCGATGTTTTCAAAATAGCGTATGGCATTGAAGCCCATATAGCCGTAGAGTCCGCAATAGCCGCTGTATTCACCCTCAACTTTGAAGCGGCGCATGAAACCGTCGATGGCTTCGGCAACGCCAAAGGTGGCCGTCAGCGGTGTCTCGGTGCGGCTGCCGTCGGGCAGAGACTCAATGGCCACGCCGTGGGCGATGCTCACCGAGGCCAGCGGGTCGAGGGCAATAAACGAGCGGTTGTTTTCGCCGCCATGATAATCGGAGCTCTCCATGAGAGCACTTTGCGCAAAGAGGTCGCGCACTTTCAAATAGGTGCCCACCGGCGTGCAGAGGTCGCCTTCGAGGGCACGGGCATTGACTTTATAAGAAAAAGAAGACATGAGAAGAGACTTGGAAGGGTTGGACATGGGGAGCAATCAGTCGAAATCGTGGGCGTGGGCCAGATACGTGTCGATGTCTTTGTCGCCTCGGCCCGAGAGCGTCAACACGACCACATCGGTGGGCTTGAACTTCAAGCGGTGTAAAGCCCCCAAAGCATGGGCCGACTCGAGAGCCGGCAAGATGCCGTCGAGACGATTGAGCTCGTAGGCCGCACGCAAAGCCTCGGTATCGGTGATAGCCAGCGAAGTGGCCCGGCCTGTGCGCACCAAATGAGCGTGGAGCGGTCCGATGCCCGGATAATCCAGTCCGGCCGAGATGGAATAAGGTTCGATGACCTGTCCGTCTTCGTCTTGGATGACGAGCGAGCGCGAACCGTGGAGCACACCCTCAGAACCAATGGCCAGTGTGGCGGCCGTGCGCGGCGTGTCGGCACCTTCGCCTCCGGCTTCGGCCAAAACAATCTTCACGTCGGCATCGTCGAGAAAATGAAACACCGTGCCGGCCGCATTAGACCCACCGCCGATGCAGGCCACAAGATAGTCGGGCGTGGGACGGCCTTCTTTAGCCTGCAACTGCTGTTTGATTTCGCGACTGATGACGCTCTGCATCCGCGCCACAAGGTCGGGGTAGGGGTGAGGCCCCATGGTGGAACCGATGAGATAGTAGGTGTCTTCGGGATGGCAACACCAGTCGCGAATGGCCTCGTTGCAGGCGTCTTTGAGCGTCTTGTTGCCGCTCTCCACCGGTATCACCTCGGCTCCGAGCAGGCGCATCTTCTCCACGTTAGGCCGCTGACGGGCCACGTCGGTGGCGCCCATATAGACCACGCAGGGCATCTTCATCAAGGCGCAGACCGTCGCTGTGGCTACACCATGTTGACCGGCTCCCGTCTCTGCCACAATGCGGCTCTTGCCCAAGCGACGCGCCAGCAAAATTTGGCCAATGGCGTTGTTGATTTTGTGGGCACCGGTGTGGTTGAGGTCTTCACGTTTCAGATAAACCGTGCAGCCGTGCAGGGCCGACAGCGCCTCTGAGCGGTAGAGCGGCGACGGCCGTCCCACATAGTCGCGCAGCAGGGCATCATATTCCTTGCGGAAGTCGTCGCTGTCGATGATGGCGCGGTAGTTGTCGCGCAGGGCCTTGACACAGGGTTGTAAGATTTCGGGAATATAGGCACCGCCGTAGCGGCCGAAATAGCCTTCTTCGTTTACTTCAAAGGGACTCATATCGTTGTTTGATTTTGTGTGACAATGGTGTTGGTGGATGAAATGCTTTAGAAAAACGGCGGTCTGTCGTAAGTTGTGACAGACCGCCGTTGTGTGGCTTTCCTGGTTTGAGATACGCATACGCGAGTCAACTTACGACTTTGGGAGTAGTAAGCGACGCCACCAGAACTTATTATTCATATTGAGAAAAATCATACGTAGAAATCGTTTGATGTGGCAAAATTAGAGTGTTTCGTATTTTCAACCAAACAAATTGTAAGAAAAATACAGAAAAACTTTCAGATTGGTAGAATATTATGCGTTTTCTTGATTTTTCTGACGGCGCAAGCTAGGCGGCACTCGACATAGCCAAAATGAAAAACTTGCGTCTTTCCTTTTGTCTCTGCACTCATTTGCACTAACTTTCGCCTTACGGCGCAAGTTAGGCTGCACTCGGCAAAGCCCAATAAAAAACAAGTTTTTTTTGGTCT
>JAHAWW010000315.1 GCA_018383375.1 Prevotellamassilia sp.
TTCGCGTATGGCGTGTATAGGTGTTGGGTTCTGGCATAAAGCGGTAGATAGTGTTTTATGGTTTATTGTCTTCTGGTTGGGCTTCATAGCAACCGATGTCGCTCGTTCCGTCTGCCGTGCGGTCACGCCCAAGGATATCTTGCGGATAGGTGGAGAGGGTGGTTGCGTAGTCTGCTTGGCCCACGGCCTGTGATTTTGGATTGAGGGTGAAAGGAAACTCCAGTGTAGTGAGGTTAAATCCCGGCGTGAAGTTGTCTTCTCGCCACACTTCGTTGGGTTTCTTGTCATTGTCCCATAGACAGTTGATGATGCGTTTGTCTTCAGTTTCCGGCGTATTGAGCAAGCAGTTGACAAATTCAAACTCAAAAGCCTCGTCTTGGTAACGCTCAGAGGCTTGGCCCATAATTTCATCTTCAGAATAGCCCGTGATGAGGCAGTTGGTGAAAGACGCTTTGAGCAGGGGGTGACGCACATCGCCCATGCTGTTGGCATAGGTCAGTGCCACGCCTCTACCGCCTTGAAACAGATAGAAGTTGGCAATGGTGCAATGCACAAATTCGTGGTGTCCGCCAATGAGGGTGACACAGTTGCCGCCTGCGTTGGTCAGTTGGCAGTTGCCCACATAGAGCCTGCAGTCGGTGGCGCGGAGACAGTCGCCCGAGACGTTGTGCACGATGGTGTTTTCGAGCCGCAGTTTTTCGTGGTCTGTATCGGCCGAGTCACACCTTATGCCGAATGTTCCGCTGTGGATGTCGGCATGATTGATGTGGTTGCCGTAGCTCGTCGAGGCTATGACGATGCCGCCCCACTGGTTAGGTATGCGGTCGTAGGGTTGGTTTGAAAACATATAACCCAGGCGGTCGCCGCGCATCGTTATCTTTTGTTCGGCAGTGCCCTCTGCCAACATACGGCCACGCACAATGAGTTGGCTTTCGGGATGAAAATAGAGCCGAGTGCCCGGAGCGAGCGAGAGCGTGACGCCTTCGGCCACCACCAGACTGTCGGTGATGACGTAGGGCCTTCGGGCAGAGAGCAGGGTGTCGGCCGTGAGGGTGTGGAAACCGAGGGGGATGACATCTTGGGCGTAGGCCGACAGCACCACACCACTGCTTGCGCCGCCTTCAGTCTCAAACACCAACCGGTCTTCGTGAAGGATGGGCTGGTCGGTGTCTTGTTCGGGTGCAG
>JAHAWW010000320.1 GCA_018383375.1 Prevotellamassilia sp.
CTTCCTCGACTTCGCCCGCGAGATTGGCAAACACATCACCGTGAACTATATGATGGCCAAAGACAGCGTGAAAAAACGCCTCAACGGCGAAGCACGAGACGGCCTCTCATTCACCGAATTTACCTATCAGTTGCTGCAGGGCTATGACTTCCTGCATCTCTATCAAGAGAAAAACTGTAAACTCCAAATGGGCGGCTCTGACCAATGGGGCAACATCACCACCGGCACTGAACTCATCCGCCGCACCCTCGGCGCCGAGGCCAATGCCTATGCGTTGACTTGCCCGCTCATCACCAAAGCCGACGGCAAAAAGTTTGGCAAAACAGAACAAGGCAACGTATGGCTCGACCGCAAATACACCACACCGTACAAATTTTACCAATTCTGGCTCAACGTGGGCGACGAAGAGGCTGAACGCTATATCAAAATATTCACCTCGCTGACTCACGAAGAAATTGACGCGCTCATCGCCGAACATCGCGCCGACCCGGGACGCCGTATCCTCCAAAAGAAACTCGGCGAAGAAGTGACCTGCATGGTGCACAGCCGCGAAGACTATGAAACCGCCGTGGAGGCGTCGAACATCCTCTTCGGCAAAGCCACCAAAGACAACCTCACCAAACTGGACGAAGACACCCTGCTCAGCGTGTTTGACGGCGTGCCGCAGTTTAGCGTGGCCAAAGACGCCGTCATTGGTGCCAAAGCCGTAGACTTGCTCGCCGAAACCACCCAATGCTTTGCCTCAAAAGGCGAAATGCGCAAACTCACACAGGGAGGCGGCGTAAGCCTCAACAAAGAAAAACTCACCGCCTTCGACCGCGAAATCACAACCGATGACCTCATTGCCGGCAAATACCTCGTGGTGCAACGCGGCAAGAAAAACTATTTCCTGCTCATCGTCAAATAATCCAACTCTATGAAAATTGCCCTTATCGGATATGGCAAAATGGGCCATATGATTGAAGAGGAGGCTCTGAAACGCGGACATGAAATTGTCTGCATCATCGACATAGACAACCGCGACGACTTTGAGAGCGACGCCTTCAAAAGCGCCGACGTGGCGATTGAATTCACCACACCAACGGCGGCCTACGACAACTACGTGCGCGCCTTCAAGGCCGGCGTGAAAGTGGTCAGCGGTTCGACCGGCTGGCAAAAAGACCACGCCGCCGACGTGAAAAAACTCATCGACGAGGGCCATACGCTCTTTTGGGCCAGCAACTTCTCGCTCGGAGTGGCCATCTTCTCGGCCGTCAACAAATACTTGGCTCGCATCATGAACAGTTTCCCCGCCTATGACGTGACTATGGTGGAAACCCACCACATCCACAAACTCGACGCGCCAAGCGGCACTGCCATCACACTGGCCGAACAAATCTGCCACGAAATGGACCGTAAAAAAGACTGGACCAAAGGCGAAGTGCTCGAAGCCGACGGCCGCACAACCGGCTCTAAAGACGCACCGGCCGACTTGTTGCGCATTGATGCCATCCGCCGCGACGAGGTGCCGGGCATTCACACCATCACCTACGACAGTCCGGCCGACGCCATCACCATTACACACGACGCCCACAACCGACGCGGATTTGCACTCGGTGCCGTATTGGCAGCTGAATTTACGGCCTCACACACGGGCCTGCTGACCACCGACGACCTCTTCACTTTCTAACGCCACTTATGTCAATCAACTTCCCCGACTTCAAGTCGCACAAAGCCGCTTATGTGAAATGCGGCGTAGTCCTCCTGCTCTACTTTGCCTTCCTGTTTTGGGTCGGTTCGTGGTGGGGACTATTGGTCGTGCCGTTTATCATAGACATTTACCTCACCAAGATTATTAAATGGACTTGGTGGAAACAATCCTCTTCACGCACCACCCGCGTAGTGATGAGTTGGGTGGATGCCATCGTCTTTGCACTAACGGCCATCTATTTTCTCAACCAGTTCTTTTTCCAGAATTTCGTCATTCCGTCTTCATCTCTCGAAAAGACGCTGCTGACGGGCGACTATCTGCTGGTGTCGAAACTGTCGTACGGCCCTCGCATTCCTCAAACGCCGCTCACCATGCCGCTGACGCAAAACACGATGCCCCTGATTGGCGGCAAAAGTTATCTGGGCTGGCCACAGTGGGAGTATCGCCGCGTGAAGGGACTCGGACAAGTGGAACTCAACGACATCGTGGTGTTTAACTATCCCTCGGGCGACACCGTGGCCACCAAGCACATCGACCAAGACTTCTATGGCATGGCCTACAGCATCGGTAGCGGAATGAGCGCACAAAACGGCACCTACAAACCGCTCACACCCGATATGCCTTATGCAGAGCAGCAGGCTGAATATGCCCGCCGCTACGCCATTGGCCGAGAGGTCATTGACAACAACCCCGAAGAGTTTGGCCAAGTCATCACCCACCCCACCGACCGCCGCGAAAACTACGTGAAACGCTGTGTGGGACTGCCGGGACAGACGCTGGAAATCAAAAACGACATCATTTATCTCGACGGCAAAGCCAACCCTCAGCCCGAGAACGTGCAATACCGCTATGCCGTGCCGGCTTCGCTCCAGATTGACGACGAAACCAAACGCGAACTCAACATTACCAACGAGGAGTTGCAATATGTGGAGATGGGAGCAGGTTTCCCCATGACCGAACATGTGAAGAACGAACTTGTCAAGCGAGGATTTATCGCGCCCAATCCCGAAAGAGCACCTCTGGCCGCCGGCGACGAGCTCTATCCGCTCAATATGGCCAAAAACTGGACCTCGGCTAATTACGGCCCCGTGTGGATACCGAAAAAGGGCGCGAAACTGAAACTCACATTGAAAAACCTGCCCATCTATGAGCGCCCCATCAGAGTCTACGAAGGCAATCAACTGGAGGTGAAGGGCAACAAGATTTATATCAACGGCAAGGCCACAGACAGCTACACGTTCAAAATGGACTACTACTGGATGATGGGTGACAACCGCGACAACTCGGCCGACTCACGCTTCTGGGGCTTTGTGCCCGAAGACCACATCGTGGGCAAACCGCTCTTCGTGTGGCTCTCACTCAATCCGGACTATGGCCTGTTTGACGGAAAAATACGTTGGGGCCGCCTCTTCAAGTGGGTGAGCGGCATCAAATAAACTCCACCCGACACCACAAGGCTGAACGCTTGAACCGAAATCATTATGGTGACCATCAAACGCTATATCGGCCGATTTAAGAAACCGCCCGGCTGGCGGGGTACAAGACACTTCATACGCTATGTGGTCTTGCCCGCCGCTGTGGCCGTTTTTTTAATGCTTTTGGTGCACGAGATGTGGCTCACTCAAGTGTCGGTCACCTCACCACAAAAGGCGCTGCAATTGGAACACGGCGACCGGTTGCTGGTAAACCGTTCGGCCTATGGACTACGCTTGCCTTTTGGTCTGGGAGGAAGGCAAAAACGGTTTTTCAGCAGTATGCCCGAGCGTGGCGACCTCATTGCCTATCACCGGCACGATGGTCAGCTGGTCCTGGGCCGCGTGGAGGCTCTGCCGGGTGACACCGTAGACCGCCCGGAGCGCGGCATTGTGCCCGAAGGCGCCATTGTGGTGGAGCAGGCGTTGGTGGACGAGGCTCAAATCTTTGGCCATGTGGTCTGCATCACTTATTCCGTCGACCCCGACCGCCCATTTTACAAGTGCTTGCGGGGCGACCGCTTCTTCTCGCGAATTGAATAATTGCCATCGGGCAAAAACGCCCCGTCAGGCGGCATCACATCCTTCAGCGGCGGCGAACTCTGCCACTTGCTCCCTACGCTTCATTCTCTATCATTTCAAGGCTATGCGACCCGTCATCCTTACGTCGGCCTATCTGCCACCCGTTGAATACTTCACCAAGCTCTATGGTGCGCCCTACGTCATTCTGGACTGCCACGACCACTATGTCAAGCAGACCTATCGCAACCGTTGCCTCATAGCCGGCCCCGATGGTCAGTTGGCCTTGACGCTGCCCATTGTGCACGAAGGCAAAGGCAAAATGCCGACACGCGACATCAGGCTGAGCAACCACGGCGACTGGCGCCACCTGCACTGGAACGCCTTGAAAAGTTGTTATGAGAACAGCCCGTTTTTTGAATATATGGCCGACGATTTTCTGGCCATCTACCGTCAAGACTTCACCTACCTCGTCGACTTTAACGCGGCCCTCCAAGAACTGATTTGCCATTGGCTCGGCCTGACACCCGACATACGCACGGCCAGTCACTACATTGACGCCTCCACCGTGGAGGCCGACGATTTCAGAGAAACCATCCGCCCCAAAACGGGCTATGAAGCCGACCAGTCTTTCACTCCGGCGCCCTACTATCAAGTGTTCCAACAGCAAAACGGCTTCATCCCCAATCTGAGCATCGTGGATTTGCTCTTCAATATGGGGCCGGAGGCACGCCTCGTGCTGAAACAAAGCATCAAAGAGTGAGCCAAGCGTCCATACCGC
>JAHAWW010000323.1 GCA_018383375.1 Prevotellamassilia sp.
CTCAAAGAGTGTCCGCATTGCCACTCAAAGAATGTGGACTATCTCACACGTATCATCGGCTATCTGAAACGTGTGTCGAACTTCTCGCTCGACCGCCAAAAAGAAGCTGCCCGACGCTACTACGCCCATGCTTAAATACGTGAACCACGACATTGTGTTTCAAGAGTTTCCCGATGAGGTGACCTTGGCCATTAATCTTTCGCTTTGTCCCAATGGCTGCCCTGGTTGTCACAGCAGTCACTTGGCGGGCAACATTGGCGACGAACTCACCGACGAGCGCTTGCTGGCCTTGGTGGGTGGATATGAAGGCGAAGTGACTTGTGTGGGTCTGATGGGTGGCGACAACGACCCTGAAACAGTGATGTCACGATTTGAAACCATCAAACGCCATTTTGGTGGTCGCGTCAAAACGGGTTGGTATAGCGGCCGTGAAACTCTGTCGGAACATTTCAATCCTGCCGTGACCGATTATGTGAAGATAGGTGCTTACGTCTCCGCGAAGGGACCGCTCTCTTCACCCACCACCAACCAACGCCTTTATCGCGTATGCCATAGCGACGGTTCGCTCGAAGATATAACAGCCCGATTTTGGCGGAAGTAAGCCCTTGAATTTCTGATTGCAGTTTTTCAGTGTCGCAAATGATTGGGGCGATAATTTTGGTCGGCATAAGCTCTGCAAGGGCTGGCGTTGCTGCAACATCTATATTTATTTAATCTGCGGTGATTGGACGTGACTGAACGCTCCAATCACCGTAATTTATTATACCACAAATATTTATAAGCCCGTGATTGGGTGATTGGGAAAAAGGCAAACTTTTGGGTATATAGTATAGTGACAAGATAAAAAACGCTGAACCCCATTTAAAGTTTTCATTTTTAGTATCTTTGCAGAAGATAGGTTGCGGCTCAGCATAGCACTTGTAAAAAGCTGCGCTTTTTCCCGTTGCTCTGCATTCGCCTTGCACTATCTTTGCAGAAAATAGGCTGCGGCTCAGCAATTAAAGTAAACTTTATTGCATTCGCCTTGCACTATCTTTGCAAAAAATAGGAATTGGTTCATCAATTGGGCTGGTATGTTACGGCCTTTCAGTGCTAATTGTCCTCTTAATTCTTTTTGACTATCAATCTCTTAGTATTCAATAAAACACACTATATGAAAATTGAAAAACTGCTCTGTAACGACATACAGAATGCCATCAAGACACTCTACGGCCAAGAAGCCACAAGCGAACAGGTTCAACTGCTCAAAACCAAACGCGACGTTGAAGGACACCTCACACTTGTGGTTTTCCCCCTGCTGAAAATATCGCGCAAAAAACCTGAAGACACCGCCGACGAAATCGGTCGCTATCTCGTGGAAAACACGGAGAGCGTGTCGGCTTATAATGTGGTGAAGGGGTTCCTCAATCTCACCATTGCACCCAAAGCTTGGGTAGAATTGCTCTGCGACATCAACGCTCAGCCCCAGTATGGCTATGTGACTCCCACTGATGAGTCGCCGCTGGTGATGATTGAATATTCTTCGCCCAATACCAACAAACCACTTCACTTGGGCCACGTGCGCAACAACCTGCTCGGTTGGTCGTTGGCTTGCATACTCGAAGCCGCCGGCAATCGCGTGGTAAAAACCAATATCGTCAACGACCGCGGCATCCACATCTGCAAATCTATGCTCGCCTGGCTCAAATATGGCAATGGCGAAACCCCACAGTCTTCAGGCAAAAAAGGCGACCACCTCATAGGCGATTATTATGTGGCCTTCGACAAACACTATCGTGAAGAGGTGAAAAACCTCAAAACACAGTTTGTGGCTGAAGGAATGACCGAAGAGGCAGCCGAAGAAAAAGCCAAAGCCGAAGCACCGCTTATCAAAGAAGCTCACGACATGCTTGTGAAATGGGAGCAGGGCGACAAAGAGGTGCGCGCACTGTGGCGAAAAATGAACGAGTGGGTCTATGCCGGTTTTGATGAAACCTACAAGGCACTTGGCGTAAGTTTTGACAAAATCTATTACGAAAGCGACACTTATCTCGTGGGTAAGGCCGAAGTGGAAAGAGGATTGGAAAAGGGCTTGTTCTATCGCCGTGACGACGGTTCAGTATGGGCCAACCTCACTGCCGAAGGACTCGACGAGAAACTCCTCATTCGCTCAGACGGCACCAGCGTGTATATGACCCAAGACATCGGCACGGCCAAATTGCGCTTCAACGATTTTGCCATTGACAAAATGGTCTATGTGGTGGGCAACGAACAAAACTACCACTTCCAGGTGCTCTCTATCTTGCTCGACAAACTCGGATTTGAATGGGGGCGCGACCTTGTGCACTTCTCATACGGTATGGTCGAATTGCCCAACGGCAAGATGAAGAGCCGCGAAGGCACAGTGGTGGACGCCGACGACTTGGTGGCCGAAATGGTCAATCAAGCCCGTCTCACTGCCGACGAAAGCGGCAAGTTTGACGACATGACCGATGCCGAAAAAGACGAAGTGGCCCGCGTCGTAGGTCTGGGTGCCTTGAAATATTTCTTGCTCAAAGTGGATGCCCGCAAAAATATGCTTTTCAATCCCGAAGAGAGCATCGACTTCAATGGCAACACCGGTCCGTTCATCCAATACACCT
>JAHAWW010000324.1 GCA_018383375.1 Prevotellamassilia sp.
CCCCAAGTGAACCACACTGCCGATAGACCAACAGACGGTGAAAACCCCATCAGCATCTGCCACGACCGCCTCACCCTGCCCGACAGCGTGGAGCAAGCGCCATTTGTGTTGGTGTGCGACTTGAGCGGCAGAGCCTTGCTCACACAACCCATGGAACGCCACATCGACCTGCGTCGCCTAAAGCCGGGCAGCTACGAGCTACGCACTCTGGGAGAAAAAGGCCGGAGCCGCCGGATTATGTTTTTCAGAAAAACACCAACCACCGTTGAATGAAGTCAACAGAATGCAACAAAGAGAGCGCACAAAGTTGATTTTTAGACACACAGGCGGGCCATATCGCGGAAAAAACATATCTTTGCGTGGTTTATGGCCATAAAACTGGGGCTGAAACCGTTAAACGACCTCACCCCTAAGCATCAAACAGCCATTCTCCCACATTGCTGAAATCAAAAAAACGACACACATATCATGGCAAAAGGAAAAGTTGACGCCCTGTTGGGCATCGTCTTCGGCGACGAAGGCAAAGGAAAGGTGGTGGACTTCTTCACCCCACGCTATGACGTAGTGGCCCGCTTTGCCGGCGGTCCCAATGCCGGACATACCATTATCTTCGACGGTAAAAAGTTTGTCTTGCGCTCCATACCCTCAGGCATCTTCGACGAAGGCAAAATCAACATTATCGGCAACGGTTGCGTCATTGCCCCCGACCTCTTTATGGCTGAGGCACGCGAACTGGAAACGGCCGGCTACACACTGACCGACCGCCTGCATATCAGCCGACGTGCCCACCTTATTCTCCCCACACACCGCGTGCTCGACAGAGCCTACGAGGCCGCAAAAGGCAAGAGCAAAGTGGGCACAACGGGCAAGGGCATCGGACCGACCTACAGCGACAAAGCTGCCCGCATCGGCCTGAGAGTGGGCGACATCCTCGAAAATTTTGAGGCAAAATACGAGGCCTTAAAGGCACGCCACCTGCAAATATTGAAAGACCTCAACTACACCG
>JAHAWW010000326.1 GCA_018383375.1 Prevotellamassilia sp.
ACGACGTGCCGGCCGTGGGCTACTCTACGGATTACCCGCTCTCTATGTTCTTGCGCATCATCGTAGCCCAACTGGTATTGCTGGCATTCCTCTCGTAACTTCATCTTTTTGACGTCATACAATAATAGGGCCGTGATGCACTACCGCGCACGGCCCTGTTGTTTTGATACAGACCATCACAACCCACTTTATGGCAGAGAAGACTTTGAAAGGCGAAACGGCCAAAGGACTGCTCTGGGGCAGCATCAACAACGGCGGCCAGCAACTGCTCAACCTGATATTCGGCATTTTCCTGGCCCGGTTGCTCACGGCCGAAGACTACGGCATGGTGGGAATGCTCACCATCTTTGCTCTCATAGCCTCGGCCCTGCAAGAGAGTGGCTTCATCTCGGCACTCAACCGCAAAAAAGACATCACACACGCCGACTATAACGCCGTATTTTGGTTTAATGTCATCTGCGCCGTGTCGCTGTATGTCATTCTCTTCTTTTGCGCGCCATTGATTGCCGCCTGGTTTCAGCAACCCGCACTCATCCCGCTCGCACGCCTGTCTTTCTTGAGCATCATCTTAGCCGCCCTCGGCACAGCCCCGAGAGCCTATCTCTTCCGCAACCTTTTGGTCAAAAAGACAGCAGGCATGACCCTCACGGCCCTATTGCTCTCGGGCTTCACCGGCATCACGCTGGCAGCCCTCGGCATGGCCTATTGGGGACTTGCCATCCAAAATCTCGTGTATTGCGGCGTGATGACGATTTTCAGCTGGACTCTTTCGGGCTGGCGGCCTACGCTTCACATCGACCTTAGACCACTACGCGGCATGATAGGCTTCAGCTCGCGCTTGCTTATCACCAACATCTTCACGGGTATCAACAACAACATCTTCTCTATCTTCTTCGGCCGTTTCTACGGCGAAAGGCAAGTGGGCCTTTATAATCAAGCCAATAAATGGACATTTCAGGGTTACACCTTCCTTAACGGCACGCTGTGGAACGTGACGCAGCCCGTCTTTGCCCGAATCGACGACATCGAGCGGCAACGGCGTGCCTTCCGCAAGATGTTCCGTTTCACGGCCTTTGCTTCTTGCCCCCTCCTCTTTGGTCTGGCGCTCGTTGCCCCCGAGTTCATCACCTTGCTCATTACCGACAAATGGATTGAAAGTGCGCATCTGATGCAAATATTAAGCATTGGCGGCGCGTTTATCCCCGTGGCGTCTTTCTACAGCAACTACCTCATCAGCCAAGGGCGCAGCAACGTGTTTATGTGGTGCACCATCGGCCTTTGTGTCTTGCAGACGCTCTCTGCCATCTTGCTCTACCCGTTTGGCGTGACGGTGATGGTGGTGGTCTATGTGGTTTTGGGCATCTTGTGGCTGCCTGTTTGGCACTATTTTATTTGGAAAACCAACGGTGTGACCCTATGGCAGGCTTTGGCAGACCTATTGCCGTTTGTGGTGTGTGCGGCCCTTGCCATGCTGGGTGCTTGGGCGGTGTCGCAAGGCCTAACCTCCAATTTCTGGCGCCTTGTGGTCAAAGTTGCCACTGCCTTTGTGCTGTATGTGGGAATGATGAAAGCGCTCCGAGTCGTCATTTTTGAGGAAAGCATCGCTTTTTTGCTTTCCAAATTCAAGCGCAAAAAACAATCGTAAACCGGCCGGCCACCACAGCCGTGCCATTCAGTTGAGATAAAACCTACCGTCGACCATCACCACCGCCTCGTCGTCAATCAACTGTGCCAGAGCGCGGTCGCGGAGCGTGGTGCTGTAGCCTTCAAAATTAAGTTGATCGGGAGCAAGCCCTTTGGCCGCAGCTATTTGTTGCCTCAGACTCTCGGTCAAGACCTTGATGTCGGTGTCTGTCCGCCTTTTGCTCAAACACACGTCGCAGCGTCCACAGTCTGACGTGTCTTTCTCTCCAAAATAATTGAGCATGAAGCTACTCCGGCAAGCTTCTTTCTGCTGCGCATAACGCAACATCTCGCGACAACGCTGCTCATAATTGTCGCGTCGTTCCTCATAGACCTCACGACTCAGCACCACGCGGTCGACACGCCGCTGCAAGTAGGTGATGTGTGGTATCTTCTTGCGCGGGACATAATGAATGACGCGCTGGCGATTGAGATTGACCAAAATCTCATAGACCTCGTGAGGCTTGAGTTCGGTCTGCTGGGCAATCATTCGCTCCTCGATAAACACATAATCGGCAAAGACGCCACCATAACGCCTCAAGATGGTCGAGATAACCTTTTCGGTATTGGCAGTCTGCCTGTGCAGGCGATAAAGTTCGTCTCTAGAGAGCAGGAACATCAGCCGCGACAGATTGTCTTCGCTTTCTCTAAATTCAATGTAGCCTGCACGAGTCAATATCTGCAAGGCACTCATCACGGGCAGCGGGAAACGATGAAACACCCGGCAAAACTTTTCGATATTAAACTCATAGCAGACCGACTGGCCGTCGCCCACGGCCAACTGAAAGAAATAGGCGAGGTCGTCGTAGGTGTCGGCGATATAGTCTTTTGCAGGGAAGTTTTCTTCGACGCGTCGCGACACTCGCGTGGCGTCGCTCGCGTTGTAGAGCAATATGGCATAGGCGGTCTGTCCGTCGCGGCCTGCACGTCCGGCTTCTTGAAAATAAGCCTCGATGGCGTCTGGCATGTCAAGATGTATGACCAAGCGCACGTTGGGCTTATCGATGCCCATACCGAAAGCGTTGGTGGCCACCATCACCCGGATTTCGTCGTCGTGCCAAAGGCGCTGCCGCACATCTTTGTCGAGTTCTGTGAGTCCGGCGTGAAAGTTGAGCGCCGTGAAGCCTTTTTCACGAAGCAGCTCGGCCACTTCGCGCGTTTTCTGTCTGCTTCGGGTGTAGACGATAGCCGAACCGTCTACGCGCGATAATATATGAAGGAGTTCGGCTGTCTTGTCTTTGGTTTTTCTGACCACGTAACTCAAGTTGGGCCGTGCGAAACTCATACGAAAAACCGCCGTGCGGTCGGGTCTGAACCGCAGACGGTCGCAAATGTCGTCGACCACGCGGGGCGTGGCCGTGGCGGTGAGCGCCAGCACCGGCACGTCGGGCAGATGTTCTCTCAGCCGGGCTATCTCAAGATAGGCCGGACGGAAATCATACCCCCACTGCGAGATGCAGTGTGCCTCATCGACAGTGATGAAACTCACCTTCATTCGCCTGAGTTTGCCCACAAAAAGCTCGCTTGAGAGACGCTCGGGCGAGAGATAGAGCAACTTGTAAGCCCCAAAGACACAGTTGTCCAAGCAAGCCACGATGTCGGTGCGCGACATACCGGCGTGAATGGCTGCGGCACGGATGCCACGGCGTTTGAGGTGGTCTACCTGGTCTTTCATCAAGGCCACGAGCGGTGTCACCACGATAGTCATTCCCTCAAGCGCCAGAGCCGGCACTTGAAAGGTGATGCTTTTGCCACCGCCCGTCGGCATAAGGCCCAGGGTGTCGTTGCCCGAGGCTATGCTGCGGATGATGTCTTGCTGTATGCCTCGAAAGTCATCATAGCCCCAGTATTCGTGCAGTATGTCTCGAAATCTGTCGGCCATGTTGGTTATTCGCAGGGGCGGATGTCTTCGATTTGGAGTTGCACCTCACCGCGCTTGTGTGTGTTCTCTTCGACGGCATAGCAGATGTCGAAGGCGCGTTTTGTTTTAATATATCTGGCCTGTGAACTCTGCCCGAAAGCAATACCGTTCATCACGTTGTTGCTTTTGTTGTCTACGAGTTCAAGTTTGATGTGCTCCTGTCCACGTCCCACGACCTTGCTGGTGCCGTAGTCGTAGACGCGTCGGGTGCAGAAGGTGGGTCGCTCGTTGCCCGGTCCGAAGGGAGCGAAGCGTTTGAGTTGCTGATAAAATTTGAAGGTTACGTCTTTGAAATCCAGATAAGCATCGATGTCGAGTGCAGGCTGGGTCTGCTCGTCTTGGATGTGCTCAGTGACATAGTTTTCAAAGCGGCGGCTAAACTCGGCTACGTTTTCAGCCTTGAGTGTGAGGCCTGCTGCATAGGTATGTCCGCCGAAGTTTTCGAGCAAGTCGGCACAGCTTTGCACGGCTTTGTAGACATCAAATCCCGACACGCTACGGGCCGAACCGGTGGCCATGCCCTCAGAGCGCGTGAGCACGACAGCGGGTCGGTAATAAAGCTCGGTGAGACGCGAAGCCACGATGCCGATGACACCTTTGTGCCACTCTTCGTTGTAGATAACAATGCTACGGCGGTCGTCGAGGTTCGTCATTTTGGCCACTCTGTTGATGGCTTCCTCGGTCATTTGTTTGTCGAGGTCTTTTCTGGCTTCATTGTAGAGGTTGATGCGTTCGGCTTTTTCGAGAGCTGCCTGATAGTCTTTCTCCACAAGGAGTTCGACGGCCTCGCGTCCGTTTTGCATACGTCCGGAGGCGTTGATGCGCGGCCCTATGCGGAAGATGATGTCGCCCATTGAGAGTTCGCGATCGCCCAGGCCGCAGACTTCGACGATGGCCTGCAGGCCGATGCCCGGGTTGCTATTGAGGCATCGCAGGCCGTGGCTGGCCAAGATGCGGTTTTCGCCCATAATAGGTACGATGTCGGATGCAATCGAGATGGCACAGAGGTCGAGCAGTTGGGTGAGTTGATTAAATTCTATGCCATTGTTGGCTGCAAAAGCCTGCATGAATTTGAAGCCCACGCCACAGCCGGAAAGGTGGGTGTAGGGATAGACATTGTCTTTGCGTTTAGGGTTGAGAATGGCAGCTGCATCGGGCAAAACATCATCGGGGACGTGGTGGTCGCAGATGATGAAGTCAATGCCAAGGCTCTTGGCGTAGGCAATTTCGTCGACGGCCTTGATGCCGCAATCGAGCACGATGATGAGTTTCACGCCACACTCTGCAGCAAAGTCCACTCCCTTTTTTGAGATGCCGTAGCCCTCGTCGTAGCGGTCGGGGATGTAGAAATCGATGTTGGAATAAAACTTCACCAAAAACTTGTAGACCAGTGCTACAGCCGTACACCCGTCCACGTCGTAGTCGCCATAGACCAAAATGCGTTCGTTGCGACACAGCGCCGCATTGAGTCGGTCTACGGCCTTCTGCATGTCGTTCATCAGAAAGGGGTCGTGCAGGTCGGTGAGTTGTGGACGAAAGAAGCGCTTGGCCTCAGCCGTTGTCGTGATGCCGCGACGCCTAAGCAGCCTACCGAGAGCAGGATGCACGCCTGTCTCGCGGGCCAGCAGAGCCGCCGCCGCCGCTTCTTCGGGCTTGGGGTCTTCGTAAGTCCATTTGTAGTTCATGGGGTGTATGTCGTTATTTTATTGTCTGAGTGAGGGTGTGCCACTGCCGGTTTTGACAAGTGCACATAATAGAGCTTGCTAATTTAGCAAAAAAATGCGACATAGACGTTACATCTTGCGGTACGGCAGAAAGAGAGCACGCCCACAGACGCCGTTTTGCGCCCGCCAGACGTTCAAAAAGGCGGCTCTTGTGTGACAACGGCATTGCAATAATTAGTTTTTTTGAGAATTATTGGCCAAACGGGCGGTTATTGGTTAAAAATTCAAAACAAAGCAAACAAACTCGCCTTATCGTATTGTGTTTCAACTCCTTATACGCAAAACGCAAAGGGGAATAGGGCAAAAACGAACGAAATGGCACACTAATCGTGCCGAAAACGGACTTTTGGAGTGCGCAAATAAGGAGAGTTTTTCGTGTCCTTATGGCAGGAAAAACTGCGTTACTGACAGTAAATGAGCTTTTTAGACTTCAATAAACAAAAAAGCCCCCTTATGGGAGCTTCTTCTGCTTTGGCTACTCCAAATATACGTCTTCGGCGCCGTCTGACAAAAGACAAAATCACGGCTTTGGCGCCATCACGATGCATAGAGGGCATAGCCGTTTTGAAACGGAAGAAGCAAAACGGTTTGGTCTATCATCAAGGGCTCACACATCAAGTGGAACCGCCTTTTGTGGCAGAGGTGTGTGGGCATGGGGCATAGACCGAGGCTTCGAGAGTGGACGGCCAACAAAAAGCCGCAGCGTCCGGACAGAAACAGACACTGCGGCCATTCGAAACGTATATTACACGTTTGTCAACTTATCTTCATTTGGTGCGTTTGACGGTGTGGATGACGTTTCCCTTACCATCAATCATACTCAAGGTCAAGGCTTTGGTGTCGGCCGAGACCACGCTGAAGCCAGGTTCGGGCGAGCAGAAGACGGTGCCTTCGATGGGCTGCACTTTGCGGGCGAGCGAGCCTGCAGAGTTGACCACATAGTCGGTCGTGCCGCCTTCAGTTCGGCGGATGTGTTGGAAATTGTGGATGTGGCCACAGAGATACATGTCGACCTTGTCTTTATGGCGTTTGAACACGGGCAGGAGTCGTGCCTGCATATCCGTGCGTTCGTGCTCGCCTTTGGTGGTCTGCGCATAGACGGGATGATGCCCCACGACAATGGTCCAAGTGGAGTTGTCGGCAGTCAGGACGGAGTCGAGCCAAGCCATTTGGCGGTCGGCGTCTTGCTGTCCGGCATCGGGATACTTGCCGCTGTTTTGGCGATAGGAGTTGATGAGCGGGGTGGTATCGATGAGAATGAGCCGAATGGTTGTGCCGGCTTCGTCGTCACTCAGCACGGTCGTGTAATAGCGGTCGGGCATTTGCCAACGGCGCGACACATGGGCATAGTCAAGCACGGCCTGGGTGTTGCCACGGTATTCGTGGTTTCCCAATACAGGCAGCCAGCTGATCATCAGTTCGGGATGACTATAGATGAGTTCGTAGTTGGTGAGCCACAGGGGGTCGTTGACCGAGGCCACGCCGTCGAAATGGTGTACATCGCCGGCAGCCACCACACAGTCGGGTCCGATGGTTTCGGCCATACGGCCCATCAGTTCGGCAATGGGTTTCTGTTCATAATAACCATTGCGGCCCAAATCGTTGGCCAGGAAAAATCGCACATCGCCCTTGAGTTGTTTCCATTCTGCCGGGGTCTGAGCGGTGAGCGACAGGCAGGCCAGCGAGAAGGCAATGAGCCAGGCAAACGAGCAGCTTAAGGTATGTAGTCTCATAGGGGTTAGCTATTAAAGGTTGATTTTGAAGCCCACGTTGGTTCTCACGCCATAGTATTCCACCTGCATGGTGCGGTCTGAGCGGCCTTGATAGTAGCGCAGGGGTTGATTGAGCAGGTTGCCTACTTCTGCAAAGATGGTGTTCTTGGTGTTCTTGCCCCACGTGTATGAAGCGTTGAGGTCGAGATAATTGACGTGGTCGTAGTAGCGGTCAAGTTCGCGGCTGCCGGTGTTCATCATGTCGATAAAGCTTGAGGCGTAGTTGTAGCTCAGACGCACGTTGATGCCGCTTTTTTCGAAATAGAGCGAAGCGTTGGCGGTGTGTTCGGGCGAACCGGCCATTTTGACATCGTCGCCGGGGGCAACGCCGAGACGTGAGTTATAGTTTCTCGTCTTGGAGTGGGTGTAGGTATAGTTGCCGTATAAGCCCAGACATTTCAAGGCGGGAGCAATGAAGCCGAAGTCGCGCTGATAAGACACTTCGAGACCGGCCACGCGGGCGTCGTAGGCATTCATGCACTGCGTCACCTCAAACTGTTCGTCTTGCAACGTAGACAGACCGAGTTCGGCACCGTTGTAGT
>JAHAWW010000327.1 GCA_018383375.1 Prevotellamassilia sp.
CTATATAATAATATGAGTGCTTTAACATCTACCGATTTTAATTTCCCCGGCCAGCAGTCAGTCTATCATGGCAAAGTGCGCGACGTCTACAACCTCGGCGACCGCCTCGTGATGGTGGCCACCGACCGCATTTCGGCCTTCGACGTCATCTTGCCCGAAGGCATCCCCTTCAAGGGCCAAGTGTTGAACCAAATAGCAGCCAAGTTTCTCGATGCCACTGCCGACATCTGCCCCAACTGGAAACTTGCCACGCCCGACCCCACAGTCACCGTGGGTGTGATGTGTGAGGGCTTCCCCCTCGAAATGATTGTCCGCGGCTATCTCTGTGGTAGCGCTTGGCGTGCCTACAAGAGCGGCGTGCGCGAAATTTGTGGCGTGAAACTGCCCGAGGGAATGAAAGAAAACCAGAAATTCCCCGAACCCATCATCACGCCGACCACTAAGGCCGAGATTGGCGAACACGACGCCGACATCTCAAAAGAAGAAATTCTGGCCCGCGGACTCGCCACCCCCGAAGAGTATGCCATACTCGAGAAATACACCCTTGCTCTCTTCCGTCGCGGCACTGAAATAGCCGAAAAGCGTGGTCTCATCCTCGTAGATACCAAATATGAGTTTGGCAAGCACAACGGCCAAATCTATCTGATGGATGAAATCCACACACCCGACTCCAGCCGCTATTTCTATCTTGAAGGCTATGCCGAACGTTTTGCCGCCGGCGAACCCCAGAAGCAACTCTCCAAGGAGTTTGTGCGCGAGTGGCTGATGGACAATGGTTTCCAAGGCAAAGCCGGTCAGACCGTGCCTGAAATGACCCCCGAAATCGTCAAGAGCATTTCAGACCGCTATATCGAGCTTTACGAACACATCACCGGCGAGACCTTCACCGCACAGGCCGATACCAATCCGGCCGACCGCATTGCCGCCAATGTGACGGCCTATTTGAACCAGTGAAGTCTGCGTTTGTGAACGTTTAGGGCGTCATTTAGCCTCAAAAATAGCGGGGGACACCAACGTGTGTCCCCCATTTTTATTGCTCGTCGGGGCCTCTCGCCGTGATTGGCGTGACTGAAACGTTTAATCACAGCAATCGTCACATACTCAAATAGTTGCAACCGCTGTGATTGTGTGATTGGGAAAAAGGCAACAATTCGAGGGTATAGGTGAGGGCGTGCAACCCCTCCTTCACAGAGCGCAGAGCCAAGTTTGACAGCCCGTGTCGAGTCGCCGTCCGAGGCTGGTCGGTCAACTTTGGCGGTCTCTGCACTTGCGCTTTCAAAACGTCTGTTTTTGGTGGACAGACGTTCTGAAAGCGACACTAAACAACGCTACTATCCGGCAGGAATGATGGTTTTAGCCGTTCAATTCGGCAACTTTGTCCGAAAAAAAGCCCGAAAAATGATTTTATCCTGTACGAAATAAGGCTGTTTTGGGAATTATTTTCAAAAAAAAGACTATCTTTGCAGCCGCTATGGGAAGTATTGTGCCCTTGAACATAGACCTGGCTAATGCCTTCGTTCAGCCACAGCCCTTTGAGTTTAAGTTGGATAGCGCCTTTTTTGAGGCACTCGACCAAGACGAAATTCAAGGTGGCGATGTTGTGGTGAGCGGTGAGGCGCGTCCGAGGCACGATGGTATGGTCGAAGCGGTTTACCACGTCAAAGGTAATGTGCAAGTGTCCTGCGACCGCTGTCTGGACCCGATGGACTTTCCCGTAGAAGTGGAAGACTCCACATTGATTGCCACAGAAGGCCAAGACGAAGGGACGGCAGAGCCCGACTATGTGGTTTCGCCGCGACAACGCGAATTTGACCTCGCCTGGGCCGTCTATCAAGCCATCGAACTGAGTTTGCCGCTTGTGCGCATTCATCCCGAAGGCCAATGCAACCCCGAGATGCTCGCCTATATCCAATCAGACGTCACGGCGGCAGACGAAGACGCTGACGACGCAGACGAAGAAGATTTTGAATAAACATAAACATTTAAAGCATATACAGAAATGGCACATCCTAAAAGAAGACAATCTAAAACCAGAACACTCAAACGTAGAACTCACGACAAGGCCGCTATGCCTACGCTCGCCGTATGTCCCAACTGCGGCGGTTGGCACATCTACCACACCGTATGTCCCACTTGCGGCTACTATCGCGGCAAGCTGGCCATCGTGAAGGAAGAAGTGGCTGAGTAACATCAGATTTACACTAAAGAGGAGGACAATCGCGGCTGCAAAGGCCTGTTCTCCTCTTTGGTCTTTTTATAAGAGCGTCTGCCCTTAAACGCAGGGTGACGCAAAAATGTGTATTGTCTTCATAAACAAAACGCAAAATGGAAAAAATCAATGCCGTAATCACCGGTGTTGGCGGATATGTCCCTGAATATGTCCTCAACAACGATGAACTCTCGCGTATGGTCGACACCAACGACGAGTGGATTATGACTCGCATCGGTATCAAAGAACGCCGCATCCTCAACGAGGAAGGTTTGGGTACAAGCTATATGGCTCGCAAGGCCGTGAAGCAACTGCTTGAAAAGACTGGTACCGACCCTATGGAGGTGGACTGCCTCATCGTAGCCACCACGACGCCAGACTATCATTTCCCCTCAACTTCATCTATCGTCATCGGTCGCACGGGTATGAAAAATGCCTTTGCCATTGATATGCAGGCCGCTTGCTGTGGTTTCCTCTTTGCCATGGATGCAGCAGCCGGTATGGTGCAGAGCGGACGCTATAAGAAAATCATCGTTTGCGGTGCCGACAAGATGTCGAGCATCGTGGACTATACAGACCGTGCCACCTGCCCCATCTTCGGCGACGGTGCCGCTGCCGTGATGGTAGAGCCTTCGACAGAAGAAGGTATGGGCTGGCAAGACTCATTCCTCCGCACCGACGGTCTGGGCCTTCCCTTCCTTTGTCTCAAAGCCGGCGGCTCAGTGTGCAGTCCTTCTTATTTCACCATTGACCACCGCATGCACTACCTGCATCAAGAAGGTCGCACCGTGTTTAAGTTTGCCGTGACCAACATGAGCGACGCCTGTGCCACCGTGGCCGAGCGCAATGGCTTGAACAAAGACAACATCGCTTGGGTCATCCCTCATCAGGCCAACGTGCGCATCATTGAGGCCGTGGCCAATCGTCTCGAATTGCCGATGGACAAAATGATGGTCAACATCCAGCGCTATGGTAACACTTCTGCCGGTACGCTGCCCTTGGCCATCTGGGATTATGAAAAACAGCTCAAGAAAGGCGATAATCTCATACTTGGTGCCTTCGGCGCAGGTTTCACTTGGGGCGCAGCCTATCTGAAGTGGGCCTACGACGGTGCAAAATAACAATCAACCAAGCAGAGCTGCAAAATAAAACAGGGGGCGAGGCAGTGGCTGTGAAGCTATTGCACCGCCCTTTTTCGCAGTAAACAAGCGCAAAAGTCAAGGCTTTTGAAACGCTGCATGTGAGCTCAAGGGATAGCTTCCCTTGTCTATCGGCGTGTCACGCGCGACTTGTCCGTTTGTCTGCACACTCTTCATAATCATAGATTTATGCACAAAGCCGGCTTTGTCAATATCGTAGGTAATCCCAATGTGGGAAAATCGTCGCTGATGAACTTGTTTGTCGGCGAACGCATTTCCATTGCCACGTTTAAGGCACAGACTACACGCCACCGCATCATGGGCATCATCAACTCAGACGACGCCCAAATCGTCTTTTCAGACACTCCCGGCGTGTTGAAGCCCAACTATAAGCTCCAAGAGTCGATGTTGGCCTTCTCGGAGTCGGCCTTGCGCGATGCCGACGTGCTGCTCTATGTCACCGACGTGGTGGAGACACCCGACAAACACAGCGATTTCATCCGTAAAGTAGAAGCGCTGAATGTGCCCGTGTTGGTGCTCATCAACAAAATTGACCTGACCGACCAAAAAGGACTGGAGAAACTCGTGCAGACTTGGCACGATATCTTCCCCTCGGCAGAGATTTTCCCCGTTTCGGCCAAGGCGAGGTTTAATGTAGACAACGTGTTGCGACGCGTGAGAGAACTGCTGCCCGAGTCGCCCCCTTATTTCGGTAAAGACCAATGGACCGACCGGCCGGCTCGCTTTTTTGTGACCGAGATTATCCGAGAAAAGATTTTGCTCTATTACGACAAGGAAATACCCTATGCCACCGAAGTGGTGGTGGAGCAGTTCAAGGAGTCGGACAAGGTCATCAAAATCAATGCCGTAATCTATGTCGAGCGCGACAGTCAGAAAGGCATCATCATCGGACACCAAGGCGTGGCCATCAAAAAAGTGTCGACCGAAGCCCGGCGTACACTGGAGAAGTTTTTCGGCAAAGCCATCTATTTGGAACTGTTTGTGAAGGTGGACAAAGACTGGCGCAACGCTGAGGGACGTCTTGAGGCATACGGCTATAAGTTGGATTGAAACAACCGGACAGCTTGGCCGCCGAGAGAAACCCGAATAAAGAAGAAACTGAAATATGTCAAAGTTAGTAGCAATAGTAGGTCGCCCCAACGTGGGCAAAAGCACATTGTTTAATCGTCTGACCGGCACGCGGCAGGCCATTGTGAGCGATGTGGCCGGCACCACGCGCGACCGTCAGTATGGCAAATGCGAGTGGGGCGGCAAAGAGTTTTCCATCGTCGACACCGGCGGCTGGGTGGTCAACCCTGACGATATTTTTGAAGAAGAAATCCGCAAGCAGGTGATATTGGCCACTGAAGAGGCCGATGTCATCTTGTTTCTCGTCGACGTGAAAAACGGTGTGACCGACCTTGACAGCGAGGTGGCTCAAATACTTCGACAAGCCAATATGCCCGTCATCTTGTGCGCCAACAAGACCGACAGCAACGAAGACCGCTATGGCTCGGCCGAGTTTTATTCGCTCGGTTTGGGCGACCCATATTGCGTGTCGGCAGCCACAGGTGCAGGCACCGGCGATTTGCTCGACCAAATTCTTGAAAAGTTCGGCCCCGACCTTGACGACGAGAGCGGCGAAGAGACCATTCCCCGTTTTTCGGTGGTGGGACGACCCAATGTGGGCAAGAGCAGCATTATCAATGCCTTTATCGGTGAAGACCGTCACATTGTCACCAACATAGCCGGCACCACCCGCGACAGCATCCTCACACGATATAACAAATTCGGCTTTGACTTTTTCCTCGTTGACACGGCCGGCATCCGCAAGAAAAACAAGGTGAACGAAGACCTTGAGTTTTATTCGGTGATGCGCTCAATCCGCGCCATTGAATATTCGGATGTCTGCATTTTGCTCATCGACGCCACTCGAGGCATTGAAGGCCAAGACATGAACATCGTGCAAATCATCCAGCGCAATGGCAAAGGCTTGGTTGTGGTGGTGAACAAATGGGACCTTGTGGAAGACAAGAGCAAAGAGGCGGTGACCTTTTTTGAAAACGCCATTCGTGAGCGTATGGCCCCGTTTACCAATTTCCCGATTGTGTTTGCCTCTGCCCTCACGAAACAACGCATCTTCAAGGTGCTTGAGGTGGCCAATGCCGTCTATGACAATCGCTGCCGTCGCGTGAGCACATCTAAGCTCAACGAAGAGATGCTGCCGCTCATCGAGGCCTATCCGCCTCCTTCCATCAAAGGCAAATATATCAAAATCAAATATTGCGCGCAGATACCCGACGTCAGAGTGCCGTCGTTTGTGTTTTATGCTAATCTGCCACAGTATATTAAGGAACCCTACAAGCGTTTCTTGGAAAACAAAATCCGTGAGCGATGGAACTTTGAGGGCACTCCTATTAATATATATATACGTCAGAAGTGATGTCCCCTAAGCCATTGCACCGTTTGTGCCGATGTGTGATGTGGACAGTCCTTGCCGCGCTCTTTGTGAGTTGCGGTAGTTCACACAAAGTTCAAGCCGGCTATCGTCCCGACAGTCTCACGAACCAGACGGTTGAGGCCATTTTCGACCGCTACGTCCAGGGTGACTATAAAGGTTATGTAGACGCTATGGCCTCGCTTGACGACAAACCAGAGGACTATAAAAGCCAAATGGTCTTGGTCTATAAGCAACACGCTGCCGAACATCAAGGCGACGACTGCCTGAAAGACTTCAAAGTGACACGCATCGAGACGTCTGAAGACGGCAACGCCGCTCAAGCCTTTCTCGAGGCCATCTATGCCAACGGCGAGCACGAAGAAATTATGCTCTCGTTTGTGCACGACGGCAAGGCTTGGCGCCTGAGATAAGCCAAACAAGAAATAATAACCCTATATGGAACGATTGTACAAAATCAAGAAAGGACTCGACCTTAACCTCAAAGGTAAGGCCGTCCTCGAGTTACAACCGCTGAAAACATCGGCCGAATATGCTATCGTGCCCGACGATTTTCACGGAAT
>JAHAWW010000329.1 GCA_018383375.1 Prevotellamassilia sp.
TGGTGGATAATGGTGCCGTCGAACTGCTCAACGATTTCTATCAGCTCACCGGCAATCCGGTGTTGTTGCCCAAGTTTGGTTTTTACGAAGGCCATCTCAACGCCTACAACCGCGACTATTGGACGCCGGCCGAAAACGGCTTTATGCTTTATGAAGACGGCAAGCGCTACAATGAGAGCCAAAAAGACAACGGCGGCGTGAAAGAGAGCCTCAACGGCGAGAAAAACAACTATCAATTCTCTGCCCGCGCAGCCATCGACCGCTATCTCAACAACGATATGCCGCTGGGCTGGTTCCTGCCCAACGACGGCTACGGCGCAGGCTACGGCCAGACATCGTCACTCGACGGCAATATCCAAAACCTCAAGGAGTTTGGCGACTATGCCCGCTCCAAAGGTGTGGAGATAGGTCTTTGGACACAGAGTGACCTGCACCCCAAAGAGGGCATCGAACCGCTGTTGCAGCGCGACATCATCAAGGAGGTGCGCGACGCCGGCGTACGTGTGCTCAAGACCGACGTAGCCTGGGTGGGTGCCGGCTACAGCTTCGGCCTCAACGGTGTGGCCGACGTGGGTGAAATTATGCCCTATTATGGTTCAAATGCCCGTCCGTTCATCATCTCGCTCGACGGCTGGGCCGGCACACAACGCTATGCCGGCATCTGGAGCGGCGACCAGACGGGTGGCGACTGGGAATACATCCGTTTCCACATCCCCACTTTCATCGGCTCGGGTCTTTCGGGACAGCCCAACATCACAAGTGACGTAGACGGTATTTTTGGCGGAAAGAACGTGCCGGTCAACGTGCGCGAATTTCAGTGGAAGACGTTCACGCCAATGGAGCTCAATATGGACGGCTGGGGCAGCAACCCCAAATATCCCGAGGTGCTCGGCGAACCCGCCACGTCCATCAACCGCACCTACCTCAAACTCAAGTCTGAGTTGATGCCCTACGCCTACAGCGCTGCCGCTGAGGCGGTCAACGGCCAGCCCATCATCCGCGCTATGTTCCTCGACTATCCCAACAACTACACGCTGGGCAAGGAGACGCAATATCAGTTTATGTTCGGCCCGAGCTTCCTCGTGGCTCCTATTTATAAGGAGACCAAGGCCGACGCCGAAGGCAACGACATCCGCAACGGCATCTACCTGCCCGAAGGCCGTTGGGTGGACTATTTCAACGGTGACGTCTACACCGGCGGCCGACTCATCAACAATTACGCCGCACCGCTCTGGAAACTGCCGGTGTTTGTGAAGAGTGACGCCATCATCCCGATGACCAATCCCAACAACAATCC
>JAHAWW010000330.1 GCA_018383375.1 Prevotellamassilia sp.
TAGTGCCCGGAGTGAAGTCTACTGACTTTATGCCCTTAACTGCCGTGAATGGCGCGGCTGTTTGCCGGTCGGGCGTAGTCGTCACTGCACTCCCTGCCCATGCCTGTATAACCATACAGAACATCAGGCTCAGAAAGAGAGAGATTTTCTTCATAGATTAATAGATTAAGGAATATAAGATTTGTGAATATTTGGGGCAAATGTACACATTATAATAATAAGAAAGGTGGGTTTGAGGTTCTTTTCCGCAAGTGTAACGGTTGCTTTTTATACTTTTTTTGTAGTAAATGCGTTTTGGCCGGTCTTTTAGAACCACAGCGTTGAAGTGTTACGAAAGTGTAATAATGTTGAAACAGTCTTGTGATATTGTCGGTCTACTTTTGCAGCGTAAAAGTATAATTACATCAAGTCTAATTGTTTATTTATGAAATGTAAGACTATCTCTCAGCGTCAGTCGGCACTGCTCAAGCGGCAGGCACAAGAGACCGACAATGACCATCGTTCATGTTCTTATGGACGCAAATGCCGTCAGGTTTTTCAAACCTCTTTGTTGGCTTTAGTTTTGGCCACTCCGGCTTTTGCAGAAGACGGAAACGAAAATCCCGATCCCACTTTGGTGCGCGGACAAATCACAGACGTAGACCATCGTGCATTGCCCGGTGCTTCTATTCAGATTGAGAAACTCGGCACACGTGTGGTCAGTGACGAGAGCGGCTACTATACCTTGGCCGGACTCAAGCCCGGCACCTATACCATCAAGGTGACTTATGTGGGCTACGAGCCCGTTTACAAAACCATCACAGTGTCGTCTACCGCAAGGCTGCAAGAGGTGGGCTTCGTCATGAGCGAAGGCACCAAGCTTCACGAAGCCGTTGTCACCAGTGCTTTCAAGGGCCAACGCCGTGCGCTCCAAATGCAAAAGAGCAGTATGGGTGTGGCCAATGTTGTCTCGGCCGACCAAGTGGGCAAGTTCCCCGACTCCAACATCGGCGATGCCTTGAAGCGTATCAGTGGCATCAATGTGCAATATGACCAGGGTGAAGCCCGTTTCGGCCAGGTGCGTGGTACGAGTGCCGACCTTACGTCTGTCACGGTCAATGGTAATCGTCTGCCTTCGGCCGAGGGTGACACCCGTAACGTGCAGCTCGACCTTATCCCGGCCGATATGATTCAGACCATTGAGGTGAATAAGGTGGTGACGGCCGATATGGACGGCGACGCCATTGGCGGTGCCATTAACCTCGTGACCAAGCAGACGCCCAACCACCGCGTGCTCAACTTCACCACCTCCGTGGGTTACACGCCCGTGAGTGCCAAACCGACGTGGGCACTCGGCGCCACCTGGGGCGACCGCTTCTTTGACGACCGTCTTGGCATTATGCTCAGCGGCTCGTACCAGTATGCCCCCGGCGGCTCAGACAATACGGAGTTTGAATATGTAGAGGCAGACGGACAAGTGCGCCTCAACGAAGCTCAAGTGCGCCAATATTACGTCACGCGTGAGCGTCAGAGCTATTCGTTGGCCCTTGACTATCGCTTCAACCCCCTGCATAAAATCTCGTTCAAGGGTATCTATAAC
>JAHAWW010000333.1 GCA_018383375.1 Prevotellamassilia sp.
AGGTGATGTTGTTGACCACGCCGAGGTTGTCTTGTCCCACCACGCGCAGGGTAATGGCATATTTGCCGCCACCTTTACCCGCCCAGCGGGCAGGGACGATGCGGTAGCCGAAACGCTCGTGCAGGGCTGGAGCGTTGGGGCAGGTGAGGCGGTGGATTTTGATGCCGCCGCCCGATGTGACAAAACCAAACACTTCGTCGCCATAGACGGGATTGCAGCAACGAGCCATTTGGAAATCGAGGCCTTTGAGGTTGCGGTCTATCACGAGAACATCATTGTCGCCACTGCCGATGGAGGCTTTGTCGTTGTCCATGACAAACTCACCCGCCGAGCGCACGGCTGCACGCTCTGCCTGGCCTTGCTCGCGGCGTGCCAGTTCTTGGTAGCGTTCGATGAGGGCGTTGACATCGGCTTTTTCCTCGGCAATGGCTTTGAAAAACTCAGTAGACTCCTTGAAGCCAGACTTTTTGATGAGTTGGTTGATGAGGCTTTCGTCCCATTCAATTTTGCGGTTTTTGAGTTTGCGCTCAAGCAGTTCGCGGGCAATGACGCCTTCACGGGCTTGGAGGTCGCGCACGGCGGTGCGTATTTTCGACTTGGCATGGCCTGAGGCCACAAAATTGGTCCACTCCATTTTTGGCGTCTGGGTGTTGGAGGTAAGCACTTCGACGGTAGAGCCGCTCTCGAGCTTTTGGCGGATGGGCACGTTGCGACCGTTGACGCGTCCGCCCACGCAGCGATTGCCCACGTTAGAGTGGATGTGGTAGGCAAAGTCCAGCACGGTCGACTCCGGCGGCAGACGATAGAGGTCGCCTTTGGGTGTGAACACGTAGACTTCTTTTTTGACCGCTTTTGTGGCGAGGTTTTCGGTGAGTTTCTGCTCGTTGCCTGTTTCGAGGGCATTGCGGATGTCGGCTAGCCACGAGTCTATGCCGCCACCGCTGCTCTTCACGCCTTTATAGCGCCAGTGGGCTGCCAGACCGTGCTCGGCTATCTCGTCCATGCGCTCGGTGCGGATTTGCACTTCCACCCACTTGTTTTCTGGGCCTAACACGGTGATGTGCAGACTTTCGTAGCCATTGCTTTTGGGCACGGTGAGCCAGTCGCGAAGGCGGCTGAGGTTGGAGGTGTATTTGTTGGTGATGAGCGAAAACACTTTCCAGCAATAGTCTTTCTCTTTTGGTTCCGGCGCGTCGATGATGATGCGTATGGCAAAGAGGTCGTAGACGCCGTTGAAGCCGCACTTTTGTTTCTTCATCTTCTGCCAGATGGAATAGATGCTCTTGGTG
>JAHAWW010000336.1 GCA_018383375.1 Prevotellamassilia sp.
GCGTTTGAGATGTTTGGCCATTTGGGCGTCTCGGGCGGCGCCTACAAAATGACCATACAAGACGTCATTCATAAAGATTTCACCCTGGTGAGTGGCGGCAGCATCGACTTTGCCGGCAATCCCTTCGACGGGCGGCTCAATCTGAGTGCCGTCTACACAGTCCCCTCCGTCTCGCTGGCCGACCTCGGTCTGAACTTCAACGACCGCACCGTGCGCGCCGACTGCATCCTCAAGATTGGCGGGCGTGCCGGAGCGCCTGCCATCACCTTCGACCTCGGTTTGCCCGATGTGGGTGAAGACGTGCAGCAAATGGTGCGCAATGTCATCTCTTCAGAAGACGACATGAACATGCAGATACTCTATCTGCTCGGTGTGGGACGCTTCTACAACTACAACTTTGCCTCGACCCAGGCCGCCCTGGGCGGACAGTCGCAGAGCAACGTGGCCATGAAGTCGTTTCTCTCGTCCACGCTCAGCAGCCAGCTCAACAACTTCCTCTCCGACGCTCTCGGCACGACCAACTGGACTTTTGGCACCACCCTGCAGACCGGACAGGTGGGGTGGAGCGACATGGAGGTGGGCGGTCTGTTGAGTGGTCGGATGTTCTCCGGACGATTGCTCATCAACGGCAACTTTGGTTATCGCGAACGCACCACCTCGTCGACCAACTTTGTGGGCGACTTTGACGTCACCTACCGCCTCACGCCTTCCGGGGGCGTCAGCCTCAAAGCCTACAGCGAGACCAACGACCGTTATTTCTCCAAATCTTCGCTCACCACTCAGGGCATCGGCATACAGCTTCAACGCGACTTCACGGGGCTGCGCGACCTCTTCACGCCGCGCGAAAGACGAAAAAACAAGGCCGGCACACCCTCGCCATAGCGAAAAAATCGGCCGTAGGCCTTGCATAGCTTGACGAGAAACGTTAATTTTGCACCCGATAAACGACCAGGGAAAGATGCCGGAGTGGTCGAACGGGCCGCACTCGAAATGCGGTGAACGGGTAACTGTTCCGGGGGTTCGAATCCCTCTCTTTCCGCTGTGGGGCAATTTTCACCACAT
>JAHAWW010000337.1 GCA_018383375.1 Prevotellamassilia sp.
TGGTCTACCGAGCCGTTCACAACTTATGTCTCTTCGAGCTTTTCTCTCAAGACTCGGGCCGTGTAGCCCTTATTGGCCTCAGCCACAGCCTCGGGAGTGCCTTGAGCCACAAGCCGGCCACCGCCACGCCCGCCGTCGGGCCCGAGGTCGATGACGTAGTCGGCCGTTTTCATGACGTCGGGATTGTGCTCCACCACGATGACGGTGTGGCCACGCTCGATGAGCGACGCAAAACAACGCAACAGTGTGGCGATGTCGTGGAAGTGGAGCCCTGTGGTGGGTTCGTCGAAAATGAAAACGGTGGGCAGAGCTTGCTCGCGGGCCAAATAGGCGGCCAACTTGACACGCTGGCTCTCACCGCCAGAGAGTGACGAGCCCGACTGCCCCAATTTGATGTAGCCCAAACCCACTTCTTGCAGGGGTTTGAGGCGTTTCACCACGGTCTTGTCGCCATGTTTCCCGAAAAACTCCACAGCCTGATTGATGGTCATTTCAAGGATGTCGTGGATGTTTTGGTCGTGATAGCGCACATCGAGCACTTCTTTCTTAAAGCGTTTGCCCTTGCAGGCCTCACATTCCAAGACGAGGTCGGCCATAAACTGCATTTCGACGTGCTCCACGCCTTCACCTTTGCAGTTTTCGCAGCGTCCTCCCTCGGCATTGAAACTGAACGTGGAGGCGGTGAAGCCCATTTGCTTGGACAAGGGCTGTGCCGCCATGATGCGGCGTATTTCGTCGTAGGCTTTGACGTAAGTGGCAGGGTTGGAGCGCGATGACCGCCCAATGGGGCTTTGGTCTACCATCTCGACGGCGCTCACAGCGTCGAGGTCGCCCTCCAGACGAATGTGCTCGAGCGGACGCTCGCCGGGGATGTCGAGGTGGCGGCACAGGGCAGGATAGAGGATGTCTTTGACCAATGTGCTCTTGCCCGAACCACTGACGCCGGTGACCACCGTCAAGACGCCCAACGGGAAGCGCACGTCGATGCCTTTGAGGTTGTGCGCACGGGCGCCAATGATGTCGATGTGGCGGTTCCAGGCGCGGCGGCTCGAGGGCACGGCAATTGTTTCGGTGCCTCTCAGATAGTCTATCGTGTGGCTGATGCCTTTTGCTACGTCTCCAGTCTCTGAGAATGGGCCTTGCCACACCACTTCGCCGCCATGGCGTCCGGCGTCCGGCCCAATGTCGATGATGTGGTCGGCCGAACGGATGATTTCTTCATCGTGTTCCACCACGACGACGGTGTTGCCCAAGTCGCGCAGACGTTTCAACACACCGATGAGCCGTTCGGTGTCGCGTGGATGAAGGCCCACACTGGGTTCGTCGAGGATGTAGAGCGACCCCACAAGCGAAGAGCCCAGTGAGGTAGCCAGACTGATGCGCTGGCTCTCACCTCCCGAGAGGGTGGCCGAGGGGCGGTTGAGCGTGAGATAGTCCAGTCCGACGTCGGTGAGAAACTGCAGACGGCTCTGGATTTCGGGCAAAAGACGGGCAGCCACGGCAGCGTCGTGGGGCGAAAGCGAGAGATTGTCGAAAAAGAGTTTGAGCTCAGACAACGGTAGGTCTACGAGGTCTGGCAGACTCCGGCCACCTATCTTCACGTTTTCGGCCTCCGGGCGCAACCGTCTGCCGTGGCAGTCGGGACAGATGGTCTTGCCGCGATAGCGTGCCAACATCACGCGATATTGTATTTTATAAGTTTCGCCTTCGAGCATTTTGAAGAAGGCATCAAGACAAACGTCTTCAAGACCGCCCCGACCGTGCCATAGGGTGTCGAGTTGTGGCGCGGTGAGGCTGTGGTAGGGCGTGAAAATGGGAAAGTCAACACTTGGAGCTTTCCGGCAAAAGGCCTCGCGCCATAGCCCCATTTTTTCGCCACGCCAACAGGCCACGGCTCCGTCGTAAACACTCTTTGACGAGTCGGGAACAACCAGTTGGGGGTCTATGCCCATAATGCGTCCGAAACCCTCACAGCGCGGGCATGCACCCAGGGGAGAGTTGAATGAAAAGAGATTATCGTCTGGCTCGCGAAAGGCAATGCCGTCGGCTTCAAAACGTGTAGAGAACCGGTGGAGCACGCCCGAGGGATAGATGCGGACGAGGCACACGCCGTCGCCTTCGTAGAAGGCCGTCTCTACCGAGTCGGTCAGGCGAGTCAGAGCGTCTTTGCTTGCGTCGGCCACCCCACGGTCGATGAGCAGCCACAGCGGCGTGTCGGCGTCAAGGTCTTCGGTCGGGCTGTCGAGCCGTTCGTCTTTACGGGTCAGGAAATCTTCGATACGTATCATCTCGCCGTCGGCGTCGAGGCGCGAAAGGCCTTGTTCCATATAGATGCGCAGTTGTGCACGCAGCGTACGCCCTGTGGCACGCCGTATGGGCGCCAACACCGTGAAGCGTGTGCCGGGCGAATAGCTCGACACGGTGGCCACCACGTCGTCGGGCGTGTGGCGCTTCACCTCGGTGCCGCTCACGGGCGAAAAGGTGTGGCCGATACGGGCATAAAGCAGGCGCAGATAGTCATAGATTTCGGTCGATGTGCCCACGGTGGAGCGTGGGTTGCGCGTGGACACTTTTTGCTCGATGGCAATGGCCGGAGGCAGGTTTTTGATGTAGTCGCATTCGGGTTTTTGCATACGTCCCAAGAATTGGCGGGCATAGGCCGAAAGGCTTTCCACATAGCGGCGTCTGCCCTCGGCATAAAGCGTGTCGAAGGCCAGCGACGACTTGCCCGAGCCGGAGAGACCCGTCACCACCACGAGGCGGCCGAGAGGAATGAGCAGGTCGATGTTTTTCAGATTGTTCACTCGCGCGCCTTTGATGATGATGTGTGTGGGCGCGTCGGGCGAAGAGGATGTATGTTGGGTGTCTGACATAAACGTGTTGGTGCTGTGATATGGTTTGTGCAAAATTAGCAAAATATTGGCCGGTCTCTCCCTTTTTGTTATTTCAAAACGCCAATAAACACTACTATAACGGTGATAATATTATTTTTTAAAGGCATTTAGCCCTTTCTTCGCCTTTTATACTTACTTTTGCATAAAACTTATTCTTTATTCACAAAATTCTTAACATTATGATTGAAAACAAGTCTATCAAGAATTTCCTGTTCATGCTTTCGGGCATTGTGCTGCTTTTCTGCGCCAGTCTGCCCAATCTTGCAGACGCTGTCTTGGCCACTTTGCGTTATGCTTTGTCGTTCCTCGGCTTTGGCTGGGTGGCTGCATTGCTCAACCTTTCCAAGATTGTGCTCGTACTCGGTGCCGTGGGTTTGGCCACCGTTGGTGTGGTGTTCAGCATCATCGATGCCCAAGCTCAGAAGCGTCAGCCCAATTGGATTGTTGTAGGCTGCGTGGGTGGTTCGTCGTTTTTC
This sequence comes from Prevotellamassilia sp., assembly GCA_018383375.1. GTDB lineage: Bacteria > Bacteroidota > Bacteroidia > Bacteroidales > Bacteroidaceae > Alloprevotella. Next base: position 3,371 of record JAHAWW010000337.1, read on the forward strand.
GCCTTGATTGGTGCGTTTGTACCCGTTTTGTTCTGGATTGGTTTCCTCAGCATTCCCGCTTTGGTAGTGGCTATGATTATGGCCTATAAAGACGTGTTGGGTGAATGGAAAAATCCGGTTTCGAAGGTGGCCACCTTTATGATGATTGGCATCCTCGTGGCTTTTTGGAATCGTTGCTTCAACGTCTATATGGGCATCTCTTCTATCCATATTTTGGCCAGCCTTTGCTCTATTGCCGCTTTCGTCTACCTCTGTGTGTGGCAAAGCAAATTCTTTGAGGCTATCGGCAAACCCGTCGGTCCGCTCTTCATGATTGGCTGTATCCTCTATGCCGTGGCCGACTTTTTCAACATGATTCCCGTCTTGGGCATCGTTGGTATGTTGCTGGCCATTGGCGCTTGGGTGCTTCTCCTCATCGCCTATATCAAGATGCTGAACTGCCAGGCTCTTGGTGACCTGGGCCGTAAGGGCGCTTTGGTGATGCTCATTGCCCACTGTGTAGCCGTATTGAGCTTTTTGCCCGTCATCAATCTGGCCAGTGTGGCTGGTCTCGGCTTCGGCTGGTGGCTCATCGTGGCTCAGCTTGAGAAGAAAGCTTAAGAGTCGCTCCGGACTTATTGGAATATAAATAGCAATAAACAGCGCTGCTTCGCGAAGGTAGACCTTCCGGAGTGGCGCTGTTTTTATATATAAATGGCGGTGTGTCATAATAGCCAATCTGCTGCGTTGCTTTCGGATTTGGGCTTGGTCATGTACTTCAGTACACTCCCTGCGCCCTCATCCTTTGGCGCCTTGCATCTTAGCCATTCTGACGCACCTTCA
>JAHAWW010000343.1 GCA_018383375.1 Prevotellamassilia sp.
CGGTCAGGCCCAATCCCATATACATCAGTCGCACGGCAGTCTTGGCCGGCTCTGTCTTGCCTTGTCTGATGATTTGTCCGGCCAAAGCACCTAGCCAGACCGTCACGCCAAACGTCAGACTGCTCAAGAGCCAGCTGTACGTAGGGTCGCCACGGAAACGCCCCAAGACTGCTGCATCAATCCGACCGGCCAGGTTGCCCTCGGGGCTGTAGTCGCCACGTAACAGCATGGGAATGGCATAGGCCAGCAGCAGGACCACGGCAGCCATGGTTTGCCCCTTCAAACGCCAATTGGTGATGATTAATGCCGTGATGAGATAACCGGCGGCTATGGCTTGCAGGGTGTTGGTGTAGAGATAGATGGCATTGGGGTTGAAGCCCAAAAGGTTGCCTTGCACCACTATGCCCAAAAGCCACAGTATGAAAAACCGTTTCGCCACCTTTTTGTAGATGGCAGCGTTGCCGCCTTCGCGCATCAGTTTGGAAAAAGAGAAAGGCATCGAGGCTCCGCTTATGAAAAGGAAAAGCGGCATGACGAGGTCCCAAAACCGAAAACCGGCCCATACTTCATGGTCAAGTTGGTAGAGCAGTGTGTGCGCCCACGGCGTGTCAATGGTTTGGAGTAGTGAGCAAGCCACCGGCTGAAAGAAAACAAGGAGAAACAGAATGAAACCTCGCAGAATGTCGAGCGAGGCCAAGCGTTTGTTCGGTGTGTTCATCGTATGATTAAGGTAAAAGAATGGCCAAGTGCTTCGTTCGTGTAGCACTTGGCCATTATTATAGTTTGTCGAGCGACGTTTATTTGTTGATAGACTTCAGATAAGCGTCAATCTGCTTGCCAAGACCATTCTCAGAGTCAATGCTCAAGATGGCGTTGGTGTATTGACGGGCTTCGTCGACAAGGTCTTTCTGCACGCAATAGAAAGCCATATAGCCCAAGGCTTGCAGTTTTGAAGAGTCGATGTTTTCCTTGCCCTCCATAAGTTTGTAGGCTTCTTTGTAGAAGTTGAACACCTTCTCTTCAGGTTCGTTGCGGTTGGTGATGTTAATGGCTGCGCGCATCATAGGAGCTTGGTAGCTATCGGGTTTCTCAGCCTGAATGGCGGCAAAAATGGCGTCACCTTTGGCTACGTATTCGGCCTTCTTCTCAGGGGTGATGCCTGCCTGTTGGCTGGCAGCGAGATATTGCTGGCCCAGACCGAACTGGTCGGTGAGGTCTGCCTTGTCGCCGAGAGCCTTGAGGTATTTTGAATACATCTCGATGCCTTCGTCATATTGCTTGTTGCGGCGGTAGAAGGTGGCCAA
>JAHAWW010000120.1 GCA_018383375.1 Prevotellamassilia sp.
GTGTGGATATTGTCGATGAGTTCGGGTGAGAATCCGCGACGTCGGAGTCCCACAAGATTGAGACCGCAATAGGCCACCGGCTCGCGGGCGGCCATGACATAGGGCGGGGCGTCTTGGCCTGTTCGTGTGCCACCGCCCACCATCACAAAGCTGCCTATGTGGCAGAACTGGTGAATGAGGACATTGGCGCTGATGATGGCAAAATCGTCGACCACTACCTCACAGGCGATTTTGGTGGAATTGCCAATGATGCACCCATTACCGACTTCGACGTCGTGGGCCACGTGCATACCTTCCATAAGCAGGTTGTTGCTACCCACTACAGTGCGGCCTTTGGCGGCTGTGCCGCGGTTGATGGTGACGTTCTCGCGGATGGTGTTGTGGTCGCCAATCTCGGCTGTGGTTTCCTCGCCTTGGAACTTGAGGTCTTGAGGGATGGCACCGATGACAGCACCGGGAAAAACGACGTTGTGACTGCCCATGCGCGTGCCGCTAAGCAGCGTAACGCTGTTCATCAGTTTGTTGCCGTCGCCGATGACGACATTTTTGTCGATATAGCAGAAAGGACCGATTTCGCAATTATTGCCAATGACGGCCTCTTCGTGTACGAAAGCCAGAGGGCTGATTTGACTCATGTGGCTATGTGTGTGGTTTTGATGTGATGCACGTTGGGGTAACCCACAACAACGTGACTATTTGTTCTTGACGATTTGTGCGGTGAAGGTAGCTTCCATCACGACAGTTTCGCCGACAAAGGCGAAGCCGTGCATCGAAGAGATGCCGTGGCGAATGGGTGCAATAAGTTCGACCTTAAAGATGAGCGAATCGCCGGGCACGACTTTTTTGCGGAACTTGACGTCGTTGATGCGCAAGAAGTAGGTGCTCCAACGCTCTGGCTCTTCGACGGAGTTGAGCACGAGCAGACCGCCGGCCTGTGCCATGGCCTCTATCTGCAAAACGCCGGGCATAACGGGCTCTTGCGGGAAATGACCTTGGAAGAAAGCTTCGTTTGAAGTGACGTTTTTGACGGCCACGATGTAGTTGGAACCGGTCTCGATAACCTTGTCGACCAACTGCATAGGATAGCGGTGAGGCAAGAGTTCGCGTATGCGGTTGACGTCCATCAAAGGCTCTTGATTGGGGTCGTAGATGGGCGCCTGAATCTCGTGGGCACGAATTTCGCGGCGCATCTGACGGGCAAACTTGTTGTTGATGGTGTGGCCTGGACGGGTGGCGATGATGCGGCCCTTGATGGGGCGGCCGATGAGGGCCATATCGCCGATGATGTCGAGTAGTTTATGGCGTGCCGGCTCATTGCGCCACACGAGCGGCTGGTCGTTGAGATAGCCGAGCTTGGTGGCGTCTTTGTGTTCCACTTTCATACAGTCGGCCAACTTGTCAAGATCTTCTTGCGAGATTTGGCGCTCGTAGATGACAATGGCATTGTCGAGGTCGCCACCTTTGATAAGTCCGGCCTTGAGCAATGGCTCAATCTCGCGCACGAATACGAAGGTGCGAGCCGAGGCTATCTCTTCAGAGAAGTCGGCCATATTGTCGAGGGTGGCAAATTGGCTGTTGAGGAACTGCGAGTCGAACGAAATCATGGCTGTGATAGAGAACTGCTCATCGGGGAGTATGATGATGGACGACCCTGTGGTTTCGTCCTTGAACTCTATCTTTTTCTTAATGACATAGAAATCTTTGGGGGCGTTTTGCTCTACGATACCGACGCGGCGGATGTTTTCCACATAGTGTTTGGAACTACCGTCGAGGATGGGGAACTCTGGACCGTTGACCTGAATGAGGCAGTTGTCGATGCCCAAGGCGTAGAGTGCGGCCATGCCGTGCTCAATGGTACTACAACGTGCCTCACCGCGGGCCACGACCGTACCGCGTGAGGTATCAATGACATTCTCGGCAATGGCTTCGATGATGGGCTGTCCGTCGAGGTCTATGCGCTGAATTTTGTAACCGTGGTTTTCGGGGGCCGGGTTGAAGGTCACAGTGAGACTGAGGCCTGTGTGGAGTCCCTTTCCGAAGAGAGAGAAGCTGCCGGCAAGCGTCTTTTGCTTAGACATAAACTTATCGTTTTGACAGTGCGGCGCACGGGCGTCGACTGTATGTTTTGACTCTTATGAGATTGATGAAGATGTGGCTTATTGCTCGGCCATTTTTTGCTTGATGGCTTCGAGTTCTTCTTTCATACGGTTGAACTCTTGGTACATCTCGGGCAGGTTTTTGAACACTACGCTGGCACGGGCGAAGACCTTGGCGTCGATGGCCGGTGAGCCTTGCACGGTGACGTGACCTTTGCGGATGCTACCGGCTATGCCGGCCTGAGCGCCGCTCAGTGTGTGGTCGCCAATTTGAGCGTGTCCGGCAATGCCGACTTGGCCGCCAAACATACACCACTGCCCTATCTTGGTGGAACCAGCCACGCCGACCTGTGCCGACATGACGGTGTGGGAACCCACCTCACAGTTGTGGGCCACCTGTACAAGGTTGTCGAGCTTGACACCACGACGCACACGGGTGCTGCCCATTGTGGAACGGTCTACGCAGGTGTTGGCGCCAATCTCCACGTCGTCTTCGATGACCACGTTGCCTATCTGAGGGATTTTTTCATACCCGTCGGCCGTGGGGGCAAAGCCAAATCCGTCGGCACCAATGACGCAACCGCTGTGGAGGATGACACGGTCGCCAATCTGACAGTCATGATAGATTGACACGCCGGGATAGAAGAGGCAGCCCGAGCCGACCTTAGCGTTTTTCTCAATGACCACATGGGCATAAATCTGGGTGTCTTCGCCCACGACCACGCCCTCGCCCACATAGGCAAACGGACCCACGTAGCAGCTCTCGGGTACCACGGCACTCTCGGCGATGCAGGCCAACGGATGAATGCCTTTGCGGCCGGCCATCTGGCTCTCGTAGAAGTTGAGCAGTGTGGCAATGGCCTCATAGGCATTGGGTACACGAATGAGGGTGGCTTTGACGGGTTTGGCCGGGACAAAATCATCGTTGACGAGCACGATGGTGGATTTTGTCTCGTAGAGATAATTCTCATAGTGCGGATTGGCCAAGAAAGAGATGGCTCCTTCCACACCTTCTTCAATTTTTGCAAAGGTCTGAATGCAGGCCTGTGGGTCGCCTTCTACCTTGCCATTGATCAGTCCGGCGATTTGTTCGGCTGTAAATTTCATTTCTTCACGTTTGTCGCAGCTCGGCTGGCGAGCCGCCTAATAAAGGGTGAAAAATCATCGGGCGAGGAATGGCCAAACCGCAATAGAGGGAACGCGGACGATGGCTTAAGACTGTCGCGCGCCGCTGCGCGTGTGTTTTAACGGATTAAACGCTGAGCCAGTCTTGATTTCCTTGCACAGGATGATGGTTCATAATTTGGAATAATACGCAAATATCGTAAAAATAAATGAAAACAGCCATTTCAGACCTGAAAATTTACCCCGACAATGTGTTTTGCTTGTTTTTGGGCGAAATTAGCTTGCCCGATAGCGTCAGAAACGATAGGTCAGGGTGATGCCGATGTTGCGGAATCCGCGGTCGATGATGGAGAAATCATCGCCTGCATTGAAGGCCACCATGGGGCGATAGTCGAGGCCGAAAGTCAAGGGCACATCTTTGAGGGTGAAACCGAAGCCGAGGGTGGCTGCGGGACCGAAAAAGAAGCCGTCGTCGCCGTCTTTGGCATCATAAAAACCGAGACCGCCACCGAAGCCGCCCCAAAACTTCCACGTGGCAAAACGCGGGGTCCAGTCGGGCCATTGACGGATGTTCCAGTTGTAGATGGCTTGACCGCAGAAACCTTTATCAAGATCGAAAATGCCGGCTGTGATGTCGAGGAAGTTTTTAGTATCGTAATGATACTGATATTCAAGGTCGATGGTGGAGCCGCCAAAGTGAATACCTATGGCGTGAGGGGTGCGCTGGGCTTGTATGGTTGCCAACGAAGTGAAAGCAATGATAAGCGTCAATAAAATCTTTTTCATAATCGTAAGGTTTAAGTGATGATAAATAGGTTTTAGAAGTCTATGTTGGGTTGGTGTGTTGATGAGTCTTGCCTCTATGACAGCGGCCTTAGTATGCCTGACTTACAGGGGTGTGAAAATCGGCAATTGCTTTATGCAGGAGACATTCGGCGCGGTCAGGGTATGGCCTCTCGGACGGGTGCGTCGCAGAGGCAATAACTGCAACAAAGATAGAAAGGTGAGCGACAAGAAAGGCACGAAACGGCAGAAGAAATGTGCCAAAGGGCTTATTGTTAAGTTTTTTATGCGAATAGGCAGAGTATTTAATATGGAATGGCAAGTGGAGTTGGCAAAAACGAGAGTCGTTCCGGTTGTTCAAAATGAACGGTTCTCTGTGACGCCATCGTGACCGGCTTTAAGATTTCTCTACGAATAAGTTAATAGAAGTCAAAAATGGCGAAATTGTGGCCAGGATGCGGGAAAATCCAACTATCACGCTATATATCAACAACTTGAATTAAAACCGAGAGTTCTGGAAATAGGTTTAGCCGGATAAAAACAGACTGCGACGCGACGAAAAGAGCGAAAACCGCTCGGGGAATAAGGCGAGGATTTCTTGTCATAAGGACAGA
>JAHAWW010000123.1 GCA_018383375.1 Prevotellamassilia sp.
TGTTGAGTCCGGTGAAAGTTTCGAGGCGGTCTGAGACGTGGAGAGTCACAGTGCCGTTGAAGTTTTCGTCGACACCGCCGTTCTCGGCCTTAACATAGCCGCTGAAGGTTGCCACCGTGCCCGAGGCAAGAGCCACGCTTGTGGTGGTGGAGAGGTCGGTATGGTTGATGCTATCGATAACGGCATCGCGACGGGGCATGGCAATGGTCAGAGCCGGGTCGCCCAAGAAAGCATATTTGAGTTTGTTGATGTCGACATCGGTGTAGTTATTGACGAGATCACATTTAGCCAGTCTCAATGCTTCGCCCATGGTGTTGGCCTTGGTCTTGTCCATCAAGTGTTTGAGCAAAGCCAGATTGAGGGCCTCGTTATAGTCGGCATAAACCGAGCGTGAGGCGCAAATCATGGCCACTGCCCCACCCTCGGCGTTCATCAGTCCACGACGCGCTATGTCGTCACGGTCGGTATCGTAGGGCGATATTTCACAAGAGGCCATCACCCAGAGAGGCAGGCGGCCGGCAGACGGCAGTTCAAAGTCGTCTTTCTGCAAAATCTTGGCGTGTGAAATTTGGTCGGGACTACCGTGGCCCACATAGTTGAAAAGCAGGGCGCCACGCTGCATTTCTTGTTGCATCAAGGCGGTGGCTTGCGGGTAACTATAACCAGTGGCGGTGATGGTGCGAGGATAGATGTCCCAATAGACTTTGCGCAGCAACAGAGCGTCGTCTGTGGTGGTGTTAAACATGTTGGCGACCTTCTCGCCGGTGTTCATATGGAGCAGGTTGTCTTTGTCGTCGGCCAAGACGAAGGCGCGTGTCTTCCAAATACCGGTCTCCTCATTGTTGAGGTAACTGATGCTCTTATCCACTAAGATGCGTGCCTCTTCGGCCGTTGAGCAAGGGAAGCGCCCCACGGCGATATCGGGCTTGGCGCGTCGCGGGTTGCTGCCTTCGCTGTCGTCGAGCCAGGTATAGAGGTCGTCGGTGACGTAGCTATAGAGCGAACCGAAACGGATGTTTTCTCGTGTGACATCGAAGACGTCGGCGTCGGTCTCGAAGGCAGGGAGATAGTCGGCGGCCGATTTGCCTTTGGCGTAGTCGGTGAGCATACGGTTGTCCCAAAAACAGTTGCCGAAGAGGCAGAGATAGCGGGGCAACACGTCGGCATCGGCCCGGTCGTAGAGCATTTTCATATAGCGGCGAATGGCCGAGGGGTCTGGCGTGCCCGAAGAAAATTCATTGTAGATTTGCTCCACGTTGACCACTCTGGCTGTGGTGCCGTGGAGAGTATGGGCCTCGGCAAGGCGCAAGGCTTCGGCGGTAAGTTTGCCGCTTGCCGGCACAATGATGGTATAGTCCACGGGAGTGTGGGCGTGAAGGTCTTGATTGGACACCTCACCTACGACCTTCGGAGCGGGATATGAGGCAGAGAGATCGGCTATGACATAGCGCAAAGCGGCATTGTCGACGGGGAAAGAGGCTTTAGTGCCGTTGAGCGTGCCCACGATGTCGGCCGTTTGGTTAACGCCGTCGGCAATGCGCCAAAGCCGGGTGTTTTCGGTGGCCGCCTCGACCGTGATGACCGCCGGACGCGACACATTGGGCGTGAAGGCAAACGGTGCATCGGCACCACTGAGCCTGCGACGATAGGCCAAGCGAATGAAATCAAGGCGTGCAGGTTGCTTGGTGTTAATGTTAATTTTGACGGTGTTGACCGACTGAAGGTCTTTCACGTTGAACGTCTTGTGGGTCATATAGCCCGAATAGTCGGAGCCGTAGATGGGCACGCCAAAACTTGATAGCGAAGTGCCGTTAAACTCTGACTGAACCGTGGTGACGCCTGTCTGGCTGCTCGCGGCCACGCCGATGTTGATGGCGGCTGTTTGGTCGGCAACGGCCGAAGGGGTCTCGATGCGCCAGGTGGCCGACTGAGTGGTGGAAAAGTCAGGGTTGTCGAAGAGCATGCGTCCACCGGTGTAGAGGGCTACTTTGTCGTTGTCTATCACGGATAGATGAGTCACCTCGCCCACTTCGTCGGCTCCACTGGCTTGGGTGGCACTCAGACGCTCAAGCGGGGCGGGCTGGTCTCCCTCGGTCACAAAATAATACGACAGCGTGGAATAGGGTTGGTTTTCGTGGCGCCAGCGACCGTTGGACGTGATGTATGACTTGCGGACGGTGCCCTCAGCGAAGAAAATCACGTCGCCGCTGCGGCGGCATAAGGGCACTTCCTTGAGGTCGTCAGGCACGGCGTTGATGCCGGTGAATGTCCAAGCTTCAGATTGTAGGCGACCGCCGTAGCCATAGACTTTCACTCTCGAGATGTCGTTGAAGCCCATCGCGGCCAGGTCTTTGGCCGTAAGGCTGTAGATGCCCTCTTCGCTCACGGCGATTTTCACCCATCGGCCGCCGGCCAGCACCGAGTGGTCGGCCCATCGCATGGCGGTGGTGGCGGCTGTGAGCGCACGGGTCAGTGCTTGTGAAGAAGCGACTTGCCGCGGCGCAGTGACTTCAAGTTTAAAAGAAGTGAGACGATAATATTTGCCGTCACGCTTCACGAAGGGGACAAAACTCACCTCCATCTGCCCCACCTTGCGCGCCACGGCGTAGTCGGTCTCAGGCACTATGGTCTCAGCGACATCCCATCCGTTTGCCTGAATGATAGCGACCTCGGCGGCAGAGAGGCGGACATATTCGGGATAGACCAACTGCACGCAGTCGGCCTCGCTTGCCGGACGAATGATTGTGGCATAACGGGGCAGGCCGGTGGCGGTCACAGGATAGTCGGTGGCTGAAAGATGCACGAAGGCGTGGGCCGTATCGGAGGCAACGGCATCGGGCGACACCGGCCAAGCACCGACAGCGGCCTTAATGCCGGGCGACATCAAAGCCAACAAAAAAAGAAATATGTGGGTCTGCAATCGTGTTTTCATGGAAGTGGTCTACCTTATATATAATATATATAGGAG
>JAHAWW010000001.1 GCA_018383375.1 Prevotellamassilia sp.
TTTTTTTTTTATTACCTCCCCCGCGCCGCCGCCTAAGTTGCACCGACCGCTAAAGCTGGCCACGGCGCGCGTAATGCCAACAAAAACTTTTTTTTATTGAAATGCCCGCGCCGCCGCCTAACTTGCGGCGAAGGCGAAAGCAGTGCAAGGCGAGCGTAATGGCAAGAAAAACTTGTTTTTATTGACATTCCCGAGCCGCCGCCAATAATCTCACCGCTTCCTCCGGCCTTACTCAAACCCATCATCAATCATTTCAGAGTCAAAAGTGTTCAAAAAGCCCCCTCATTCGTGACAAAAAAACTCATATTTCTTCCAAAAAACATTTCAAGCCATTCCAAACGTTCTCAAACCGGCCTTTGTCAGTTCAAAAACAAGGTTTGGCGGTGCGCCCATAAGCCCCAAAAGTTCTGTCCTTAGCACCCGGAAAACAGTCCTTAGCCCCGTAAGGCCCTGAAACTCAAAAAAGAGAGGCCATAACAGACCTCTCTTTTCCTATGCTAAGGCAAATATAAATCGTTTCGCGGTTTGAATAAAAGACAAACCGCAGCAGAGCCTCTACCGGCCATTGTCCACTCCCGCCGACTTTAGAGCCAAAGCCCAAGTCTGCATCGTGGCCGCAACATAACAAAGCGCCACGCCGATGGCAGCCACGAACACAAACAAAACGTCGGCATAGTGCGGCATGCCGGAGGGGTCGGTCGTCAACACACCTGTGCCGTCGGCCAAATAACCGAAACCCATCACCACTGGTGGCAGCAAAATCACCGCCCAACAAAGACCGAGCGGAATGCCCGTGAGCAGGGCCGTGAGGAAATAGCCGCCGAGGTGTTTCCATCCGCTGTGCATCGCCGACTTACCCGCTACCGACAGCGAGCGGCCGCCCACCACATAGTCATATCGGCCGGGGATGCTCATAGAGTAAATCACCACCACAAAAGGCAGGGCCACGAGACCAATCCACAGCTTGCCCACCCACCAAGCCAAAACGCCAAACACCGCTATAGGCACGAGAGCCATCACAAGCGTCAAGACCGTCCATATCAGCCACCGCAAGGCTGCCGACCAAGTGGTTTGGCGCAGCGCTTTGCGGTCTTGACGGGTCAACGAGCAAGGACGAAACAAACGCTTCAGCAAAGCCTTCGCCCCTTTAGCCTTAAGCGCCGAGCCTTCGGCCTCACTATGGTCGAAAGGCAGGCGGCCACGATGTTTGAAAAAAGCAATCTGTGCCCATACGCGCCCTTTGCCAATGGTCAGACATAAAAGGCTGACGAGCAGCAACAGACCGAAGACGATGTTGTCGCGGCTTGTGGGCGCAAACATGGCGATGGCCACGTCGGGCTTCTGGCCCAAATCGCTCACCGCTCTCATTGCCGGCAACACATGATAGGCCGTGAAGCGTGTCAGACAGAGCATGAGACCCGCCAGCCCCACACCCGTCAACACCGCTGCCAGGCGGTAGGCCTTCAAATAAGCCAAAGGCCGATAGGCAAACATGCGCCAACCGTCGGCAACGGCACCCGCCAGACTGCGTCGCTGACCCAGCGGAGCAAGCTTGGGTCGCGGCGAACGGAAGTCTGAGGCTGCTACCGAGCGGTCGATAATAGTTTTTTGTAGTTTCATAGGGATATCTCGTCTAATGCGAGGCGAAGTTACGGCAAAATGACTATCTTTGCAAATAACCTATGCCAAAAAACAACAATACATGAGCGAGACCATACAAATACGCTGGGGATTTATCGGTTGCGGCGAAGTGACCGAGAAAAAGAGCGGACCGGCTTTTGCCGAAATCCCAGGCTCGAAGGTGGTGGCCGTGATGAGCCGCACTCAAGTCAAGGCACAATCTTATGCCGAGCGACATGGCATAGCCCGCTGGTATGACGATGCGCAACGCCTCGTCGACGACCCCGACGTCAATGCCGTCTATATTGCCACGCCACCCTCCACCCATGCCACCTATGCCATTATGGCTATGAAAAGCGGCAAAGCCGTCTATGTGGAGAAGCCCATGGCCTCAAACTATGAAGACTGTTGTCGCATCAACCGCATCGCCGAGAAAACCGGTGTGCCCTGTTTCGTGGCCTACTATCGGCGCTATTTGCCCTATTTTTTGAAAGTGATGGACTTGGTGCGCTCGGGCGCAGTCGGCAGGGTGATGAACGTGCAGATACGCTTCGCCGTGCCGCCACGCGATCTCGACTACAACCGCACCAACCTGCCTTGGCGCGTACAGCCCGACATAGCCGGCGGAGGATACTTCTACGACCTCGCTCCTCATCAAATCGACCTCTTGCAGCAGATGTTCGGTCCCATCATTGAGGCAGAAGGCTACAAAGGCAGTCGCGGTGGGCTCTATGAAACTGAAGATACCGTGAGTGCCTGTTTCCGCTTCTCCGACGGACTGCCGGCCTCGGGCTCGTGGTGTTTTGTGGCCCATGAGAGCGCACGCGAAGACCGCATCGAAATCATTGGCGACAGCGGGTCGCTCAGTTTCTCCGTTTTCACCTATGCCCCCATCGAACTCTACACGGCCAAGGGGCGCGAAGAGTTCGTCGTGCCCAATCCGCCCTATGTGCAACTGCCACTAATCAAAAACGTGGTCGAACATCTTCAAAACAAATCCATCTGCACTTGCGATTGTGTGAGTGCCACCTCGGTCAATTGGGTGGTAGACCGCATCTTGGGTAAACTCTAAGCAACGCCAAATCCAGACGGACAAGACGCCAACGTTACGGCGAATGGATGAATATCAGCTATGTGGCCTTTTGACATCCCTCAACGTTTTAACCGCCTCTTTGCCAAAGTCCTGCTTTTGTGGGGCTGGCTCTTCGTGGCTGCTCCGGTCATGGGCCAAACGATTGATTCACCTGAAGCCGAAACGGCCCCAACACCCGACAGCCTCGCCCTCTCTTCACCCGACACGGCGCCGGCAAAAACGAAAAAAGGCAATTGGTTCATGCGATTTATCAAGCAATTTGACGAATACGACACCACATACATCTCGCCCAACTACTACAACTACACGGCGATGTTGCAAAACACTAACCTCTCGCAGTCGTTTCGCATGAAAGGCACCAGTGAAGACGGCCGTCAACAATCACTCAGCTTGGCCCCCACACCGGGCTTCAAAATCGGTCCCTATTTCGGTTGGCGCTGGCTCTTCTTTGGCTACACCTTCGACCTGGGCCATCCCAGCCAGGCCACCAAGACCACAGAGTTCTGCCTAAGCCTCTACAGCAGCATGATAGGCTGCGACCTCGTATGGGTAAAAAACTCCGGCGACTTCACCATTGATCGCGTCACGGGATTTAGCGACGAAACCAAAAATCGAGTCAAAGGCATGAAATTCTCGGGCATGGACACCTATACGTCAAGCATCAACCTCTATTACGTCTTTAATCATCGCCATTTTTCCTATCCCGCTGCCTTCGCTCAATCCACCGTGCAACGCAAGAGCTGCGGTTCGTGGACCCTCGGAATGGAATACTCCAAACAGCGCATAAAGTTCGACTACCGACGTCTGCCTGCTGAACTCATCACGCCCACTGCAACCGAAGGCGACAACCCGCTCATCGACGAGCTGAAGATTGAAAAAATCGACTATTATAGTTTCAGCATCAACGCCGGCTATGCCTATAACTGGGTGTTTGCCCGCAACTGCCTCTTGTCGCTCTCATTCGCCCCGTCGATAGGCTTCAAAAAGAGTAGGGGAGAGCGCATCGAGGCACAAGAAATCTGGAAAAACATTCGCAACTTCAAGTTCGACTTCATCGGCCGCGCCGGCCTCGTCTGGAACAACACCCGCTGGTTTGCCGGTGCCTCTTTCGTCACCCATCTCTATGACTTCCAGAAAGATAACTACTCTGTGAGCAATAACATCAGCTATCTCAACATCTACGCCGGCTTTGTCTTCAACCGCAAACGCCAATATCGCTAAATCTCTCACGCGCGCGTACATATAATATATAGTCTCCACACAGATGACCGCTCCAGCCATTGAGTCCCATCCTTTGCAGCCCTTCTTGCCGCCTTCGGCGCGTGTGTTGATGCTGGGCAGTTTTCCGCCGCCACGTCGTCGCTGGTGCATGGACTTTTTCTATCCCAACTATCTCAACGACATGTGGCGCATTGTGGGACTCGTGTTTTTCGGCGACAAAGACGCCTTTGTCGACGCGCCGGCCAAACGCTTTCGCCATCAAGCCCTCGTCGACTGGCTTAATGGCCAAGGCCTCGCCTTCTACGATACCGCCTGCCGTGTCAGACGCCTGCAGGGCAACGCCTCAGACAAGTTCCTCGAAATCATAACCCCGACCGACATTGAAGCCCTTGTCCACCGTCTCCCTTTATGCACCGCCATTGCAGCAACCGGACAGAAATCGGCCGAAACCCTTGCGGCGCACTATGGCATTAAGCCTCCGGCCGTGGGGCAGAGCGTCGATATTAACGTGGCCGGTCGCCGTCTTCGCTTCTATCGCATGCCCAGCACCAGCCGCGCCTATCCCGCTCCCCTCGCCGCAAAAGCCGCCGCCTACGAAGCCATGTGGCGTGCCGAAGGCCTGCTCTAAACCGCACATTCCACGAAATGTGACGAAAAACATTAGAAATCAAGGAAAAAATAAGGCAAATATTCGTCAAAACAAATAATAATCGTAAATTTGCGCCGCTGTTACGAGATAACGGCACTCCATTCAAACCTTAACACATTATTTAAAAGCTAATGGCAACAAGAATCAGACTCCAGCGTCACGGACGCAAAGACTACGCCTTCTACAGCATCGTTATCGCCGACGTACGCGCACCACGTGATGGTAAATTCACTGAGAAGATTGGTACTTACAACCCCAACACCAATCCCGCCACAATCGATTTGAATTTCGAGAGAGCCCTCTATTGGGTAGAAACCGGCGCACAGCCCACCGACACCGTTCGCAACATCCTCTCTTCAGAGGGCGTTATGCTGATGAAGCACCTCCGCGGCGGTGTGAAGAAAGGCGCTTTTGACGAAGCCGCCGCTCAGGCCAAATTTGAGGCTTGGAAGAAAGGCAAAGACGCAGCCGTTGAAGCTATCGTGAGCAAAAACGCTGCCGCCAAGAAAGCCGCCGAAGCCGCACGCCTCGAAGAGGAAAAGAAAATGAACGCTAAAATTGCCGAGAAGGTAGCCGAGAAGAAGGCTGCCGCCGTAGCTGCCGCCGCCGAGGCTGAAGCTGCTGCCACCGGAGAGACTGCCGAAGAGGCTGAAGCTCCCGCCGAAGCTTAATCGCAAAGTCTGCGAGGCAATTGCCCAACTTTTGGTCAGCCCTGCCAACGACAACAAATCGTTGGCAGGGCTGACTGCGTTTTGTCGTGTTTTCTGATCAGATGTTGAAGTGGAATGAATATCGCGGTGGCCTTTCGGCATTGGGCCTGAGATTAAATTGCCGGCACTTGAGGCGTGGCGTGAGCAAACCGCCATTGTAACCATTCCGTCACAAAGATGTCAATAGGCTGTCACATCATTGGGTGAACTTTGCCGCTGAATAATCGAATATGACATTTCAATGAAAAAACGTTTACTCAACCATGAGCGCCTTATCGCTCTGCTGATTGTTGCCTTCACGGTGGCCGTGCCCCAAATCAACGCCGCCGTTCTCAGGGGCAAAGTTATTGACGCCGTCACCGGCGAAAGCCTGCCGGGCGCCACCGTGCAAATCACACAAGCCGGCAAAATCACGACCACCGACGAAGCCGGCCTGTTTGAGTTTGGCGGACTCGGACAGCGCGGCTACACCCTCGTATGTAGCTATATCACCTACGAAAAACAAACGCTCACCGTCTATCCCGCACGCACAGACACCCTGCTCGTCATTGCGCTCAAACCCGTAGACGAGAGCCTCGGCGTGGCCACCGTCACAGCAAAGGCGCGCCGCAACACCGAACAGGCTTTGGTCAACCTGCAAAAACAGAGCCTTGTGGTGCAAAACGGCGTGTCGGCACAACAAATCGCCAAAACCCAAGACCGCGACGCCTCGGAGGTGATACGCCGCGTGCCGGGTATTTCCATCATCGACCAGAAGTTTGTCATGGTGCGCGGTCTCTCACAGCGTTACAACAACGTCTGGATTAATGGTGCCGCCGTGCCGTCGAGCGAAGCCGACTCAAGAGCCTTCTCTTTCGACATCATACCCTCGTCGCAGGTCGATAATATGCAGATTGTCAAGTCGCCGGCTCCAAACTATCCGGCCGACTTCTCGGGAGGTTTCATCTTAATTGATACAAAAGAAGTGCCCAACGAGAATAGTGCGCGCATAGCCATAGGCGGCTCGGTCAACGACCAAACCCACTTCACCTCGTTTGCCCACGGACGCACAAGTGCCACCGACTTCCTCGGGTTTGACAACGGTATGCGCTCGCTGCCCGGCGGACTCGACGCCACTTTGCCCGCCACTCCGCTCGGCCGCGGCATCGATTTGGCCAATAGCGGACTCAATAACGACTGGCGCGTGAAACGCTTTTCGCCCATAGCCGACCTCTCGTTGTCGGCCGACTTTAACCGCTCAAAAGACTACGACAACGGTGCCGTGCTGGCCCTGCTGGGATCGGTTAATTATTCCAACACCTACAAGACCTATGACCCCATGGACAATGCACTCTATGGTGCCTACGACTTGACCAACGACCGTAGCGTCATGCTCCACAGCTACACCGACCGTCAATACAGTCACAATGCCCGACTCGGTGCGATGCTCAACTTTACGTTCGTGCCCGCCAAAGGTGTGGGACGATATGAATGGAAGAATATATTCAATCAGCTCGGCACCGACCGCTACACCGACCGCGAAGGTTTTAACGCACAAAGCAACCGCATCCAAGAGGCTGAATATTACTACAGCAGCCGAACCACCTATAACACCCAGCTCACCGCCAAATATGTGTGGGAACGCAGCCGAATGGACTGGAGCGCCGGTTATGCCTATGCCAACCGCAACCTGCCTGACCGTCGCCGCTATACGCTCGACAACCAGCTTGACCCGGCACGGGTAGGAATGACCACCGGTAACGAAATCAACCGTGAGTTTACGCGCCTTGATGAGCACATTGGCTCGGCTGCCTTTAACTATCGCTACGATCTCAGCACCGACGTGTTTGCACCCCAATTACTCGCCGGCGCCTATGCCGAATACCGCTCACGCGAATACCGCACACGCTCGTTTATCTATAGCTGGGACCCCGCCGACAACAACCTGCCTGCAGATTTCCGCTATCTCGATTTCACCAACGACTTGATGGGCGGCAACTATTACGGCGACCGCGGTCTCTACCTGCTCGACAACACCAACCGTCGCGACGACTACAGCGGCCGTCACCTCATGGCCTCCGGCTATGTGGCCGCCAACGTCACACTTGGCCGTCTCGGACTCTATGGCGGCGTGCGCTATGAGCATAGCCGTATGGAACTCATCAGCAACACTCGCTCGTATGAAGTGAGCCACCAGAGCACTTTTTACGACACCGACAACTTCTTCCCTTCGCTTAATGCCAACTGGCGTTTCAATACCGCCCATCAGATGCGCCTCTCTTACGGCCGCAGCATCAACCGACCCGAGTTTCGCGAAGTCAGTTCGTCGGTCTTCCACGACTTTGACCTCTCTGCCTCCGTGCAAGGCAATCCCAACCTGACCGATTGCCACGTCGACAATATTGACTTGCGCTATGAGTTATATCCATCTAAGGGTGACCAAATTACGGTGGCTGCCTTCTACAAACACTTTGATGCGCCGATTGAATGGACCT
The DNA here is from genome assembly GCA_018383375.1 of Prevotellamassilia sp. Classification (GTDB taxonomy): domain Bacteria; phylum Bacteroidota; class Bacteroidia; order Bacteroidales; family Bacteroidaceae; genus Alloprevotella. The sequence goes on from JAHAWW010000001.1 coordinate 7,768, forward strand.
ACACCGTTTCGGGCGGTACAGACCTCATCTATTCTTACCAAAACGCAGCCGGCGCACACAGCTACGGTGTGGAAATCGACGTGCGCAAAGGTCTTGACTTTATCGGCTTGAAAGACTTCACCCTCGTGATGAACGCCTCACTCATCAAGAGCCGCGTCAACTTCGACGCCGCATCGCGACAAAAAGACCGCCCCATGCAGGGACAATCGCCCTATCTGGTCAACGCCGGCCTCTTTTATGCCAAAGGCGCATGGAACGCTTCTGTGCTCTACAACTGCATTGGCAAACGCCTCATCGGTGTGGGTCGCAGCCTTGGTTCGACCGCCGACCAAACGGTCAACATCCCCGATGCCTATGAAATGCCCCGCCACGTCGTGGACCTTTCGGCCTCACACACATGGCGTCACTTCACCCTCACTTTTGGTGTGAAAGACCTGCTGGCACAGCGCGTCAACTTTAAGCAGACCAACGACGTGACACTCGCCGACGGCACCCTCCGCCATGTTGACGAAATCACGCGAAGCTACCGCCCAGGTCGCAACTTCAACTTGCGCCTCACTTATACCTTCTGAGGTTTTTGATAAAGAAATAATAAACGTCTGAGAGTCTAAGAGTCAAATCTCCAAGTTTGACTTTTAGGCTCTTTTCTTTTTCGTCCTTTTGACTCTCGCTATCTCTATCGTTCAGACCTTTAGGTCTTTTGCCTCAGTTCTTTTTTCTCGGCGTTGGGGCCTTCAAGCGATTGACACCAAAACTTAACGCCGCTGCAACCATACCGTCACATCATCGGGGCAATTTTGCAGTGTCAAAAGCAACAAACTGGTCGCCGACCGACCGGCAAGTTAACAAGACATACCAACACCATTCATATTTTTATTCAAATCAAATGGAAATGAAAAAAATCCACAACTTCATCTCGGGAGCCTTTGTGCCCCTGGCCGCTTTGACGCTCACTTTGGGCTTCACAGCGTGCAGCGACGACGACAAAGACAACATCACTGAAGAGCGCCACTGGACCAAAGACGGCGGTCTCAACGCAGCCGACAACCTGCTCTTTGACGGCAATGTTATTGGCAACGGCGACGACGAGTTCGTCTTCACCGGCAAGCAGACTTTGCCGAAAGGCACCTATACGCTTAAAGGTTTCGTTTATATAGCCGACGGCGCCGAGCTTACCATTGAGCCGGGCACTATCATTAAGGGTGACAAGCAGACCAAAGGTACGATCATCGTGGAACGTGGCGGCAAACTCTTTGCTCAAGGCACGTCGACGCAGCCCATCGTCTTCACCTCAGCACAGCCCGCAGGCAATCGCCGTCCTGGTGACTGGGGCGGAGTCATCCTCTGCGGACGCGCTCCTCACAACGCCGGCGAAGCCCAAATCGAAGGCGGACCGCGCACCAAACACGGCGGCGACCAACCCGAAGACTGCTCGGGCGCTCTGAGCTACGTGCGCATCGAATTTGCCGGTTATCCCTACGAAACAGACAAGGAAATCAACGGCCTTACGCTCGGTTCGGTGGGAAGCGGCACACAACTCGACCACATTCAGGTGTCTTATTCAAACGACGACTCCTTTGAATGGTTCGGCGGCAACGTGAATGCCAAGTATCTCGTGGCCTACAAAGGCTGGGACGATGACTTCGACACCGACAACGGCTTCAGCGGCAATGTGCAGTTTGCCCTCTCAGTGCGTGATGCCCGCATCGCCGACAAGAGCCAGAGCAACGGCTTCGAGAGCGACAACGACGCCAGTGGTTCGTCTGCCTCACCTCGCACCGCCTGCACCTTCAGCAATGTCACCTTTATTGGTCCGAAACTCACTGCCGACGATTTCCTCAACGACGCCTCTTACATCAACGGCGGCAGCGTCAACCCCAACAACGGTTCGGGCCTTGGCAAATTCCAAGCGGCTATGCATATTCGTCGCGGTTCGCGCCTGAACTGCATCAACTCATTGGCCGCCGGCTGGCCTATCGGCGTGATTTATGATGGAGAAAAAGGCGACACCCAGACCGCAGCTCAAAACGGTCAGCTCAGCCTTAACCACGTATGGCTTGCCGATATGGACATCACCGGTTCAGACGCCAACAAACTCTACAGCGACGTGTTCGTGAGCGGTTATGATGCCGACAAGGCACCCATCACCGACGCCACACAGACCTCGTTCTCTTCGCGCTTCTTCCTCGCCGGTGCCGGCAACCAAGCCCTCTCTTTCAGCTCGCTGTCACTCCAGCCCAGCACCTACGCACCTTCGCTCACCACTCCTGTGGTGCCTGCCGTTGGCAGTCCGCTCATTGGTGCCGCCGGTTGGGATGGCATTACGGCCGACTACTAGTTCAACCGTGTGAACTATATCGGCGCATTTGCCGCCGGCGACAACTGGCTCAACGGTTGGACCGAGTTTGACCCGCAAAACGCAGCTTATTGATAAAGGAAAAGATAATTTGGAATGCCCATCCGGACAATGTGGAGAGGACGTGAGGAGCCTCCCGGCATTGTCCGGATTTTTGTCTTTTGTGCCGCGCCGTTTTGGTGTTACCTTTGAGGTAAGAAGAGTAGAAGAGGTCTCGTTTGAGGCCTCTTTTCTTATCAATCAACGTGCTACGTCAATAAGGACGGTTTTTACTGCCCTTATGACAAGAAAAACGGGCCTTATGACAGGGGCTGTCTGCCTTGCTTTTGATGAAAAAGCGTGCCGTTGAGGCGCGTCGACACGGCATTTAAGTCCTCGTGGCCGGCATAGGGTTGCTCGAATGAAGTTTTTTTGTCATTTTGCGTCGCAGTTTTGAACAATTGCCACCGGCAGGTTTCTCCGCAAAAACAACCTATCATTCTCATTGTTATGCACGGCCGAAGGGACGTTTTATCCCGGCCGGCTCAAAAAAACGGGACAAAGCGTGGGTGGTGTGAAAATAATCGCTTATTTTTGCAATAAAATGAACCAAGTATGATGCGGCAGTAGCTCAGTTGGTAGAGCATTGGCTTCCCAAGCCAAGGGTCGCGGGTTCGAGCCCCGTTTGCCGCTCAAGCAATATTGCCCGCCTAACGGGCAGTCTCTACACATTATTTTACAACTTGTTTATGGCGGCAATCATCATCCTCTGTGTCTTCGTCGGCGGTCTCTTGCTTATGGCCTCCGAGTGTGTCAACAGGATGAATAAGGCCGCCGTTGCCATGTTTATGGGTGTGGTGGGCTGGTTGGTCTATATTATGTATGGCACGCATTTCGTCGTGTCTGAACACCCCATTGATTTTCTTTCTTACGTCTCGTCGGTCGGTTTGGACGGACAGACGGTCAAGACTTTTATAGCCCAAAACCTCTTTTTCAAATACGTGCTCACAGCAGCCGAAGTCATTCTCTTCTTGCTGGCCACGATGACCATCGTTGAAGTGTTGGGCAATAACGGTTGCTTTGACTTCATCGGCGGCTGGCTGCGCACGCGAAGCCCCAAACGCTTCTTGTGGACCCTTGCCGGCCTCACATTCTTGCTCTCGGCCAATCTCGACAACGTCACCACCGTCTGTCTCATGCTCGGCATTATGCACACCATTATTGCCGATAACAGGGGGCGTATGGTGTTTGGCTCGGTCATTGTGGTGTCGGCTGCCGCAGGTGGTGCGTTTACCGTCATTGGTGACATCACCACGCTCACGCTCTGGAGTAACGGCAAGGTGACGCCTTCGGCCTATACCGCCATGGTGGCCCTGCCTTGTCTTGCGGCCTTGGTCACGACATTGGGACTCATTATGCGGCGGCTGCCCTCGCGCCTCTCATTGATGCAGACGGCCATGCCTTACAGGGGCGACGACACAGTGCTCTCGCCGCTCTGGCGACTGGTGTTGCTTTTCGTGGGCATAGGCGGCCTTTGGTTTATTCCCACCTTCCACAACCTCACCGGCCTGCCCACTTTTGTGGGAGCACTGTGCGTGCTCTCCCTGCTTTGGATTGTCAACGAAATCTGCAACCGCTCGTTGATGAACAGCGACATGATGGTGCGACAGCGCAAACCCATGGCCCTGCAGTATGTCAACATACAGAATATGTTGCTCTTTATGGGCTTGATGCTCACTTTTGGCGTATTGAAAGAGACTGGGTTGCCGGCGCGCTTCTTTTCGCGCATCGCCGCCGACTTGGACAATGTCTATCTCGTCGGTTCGGTCATGGGCGGACTCTCGGCCGTGTTTGGCAACATACCGACCCTCTTGGGCGGCATGTTCTTCTTCAACCCCGAAGCCGGCGGAGCGGCTCACACCGAGGTGATGGTCAACTATGCCAACGGCGAGGTGTTCTGGCCTTTGCTTAGCTACTCCACCGCTATGGGCAGCGCCATCTTTTCTGTCAGCACAGTGGCCGGTATGGCACTGATGAGAATGGAAGGCGTCAAAATGAGCTGGTATTTCAGACATATGTCGGGCAAAGTTGTCTTGGGTTGGCTCGTCGGCTTGGTGGTGATGTGGATTACCACGGCCTTTTTCTAACGAAACAAACACCCCACAACACCCTTTACACAAAATAGAAAAACGCACTTAAACTTAGATACTTATTATGGGAAGAATCAGATGTGTCGGCGTGCTCACCTCAGGAGGTGACGCTCCCGGTATGAACGCAGCCATCCGCTCGGTGACCCGTAGCGGCATTTGCAACGGCTTTAAGATTAAAGGCATCTATCGCGGCTATTATGGCCTGATTAACGACGAGATAAAGTCTTTCACCACCGAAGACGTGAGCAATATCATACAGACCGGTGGCACCATCTTGCGCACCGCACGCTGCAAGGAATTTCAAACGCCCGAAGGACGCCTCAAGGCCTATCAGAACCTGCGCAAGGAAGGCATCGACGCCCTCGTGGTGATTGGCGGTAACGGCTCGCTGACCGGTGCCATGGCTCTGGCCGAAGAATATGACTTCCCCTGCATCGGACTGCCCGGCACCATTGACAATGACCTCTATGGCACCGACAGCACCATCGGATACGACACCACGCTCAACACCATCACCGACTGCGTGGACAAAATACGCGACACGGCAACAAGCCACGAACGCATCTTCTTCGTCGAAGTGATGGGACGCGACGCAGGCTTCTTGGCACAAAACAGCGCCATAGCCGCCGGAGCAGAAGCCGCCATCATACCCGAAGACTCAATGGAGAGCGACCAACTCATCAAGTTTATGGAGCGAGGCATCCGCAAGAGCAAAAAGAGCTGCATCGTCATCGTCAGCGAAAGTCCTAAATGCGGTGCCATCTATTATGCCGACCGCGTCAAACAGGAATATCCTGACTATGACGTGCGCGTGTCTATCCTCGGCCACCTGCAACGCGGTGGTTCCCCCTCGGCGAGAGACCGCATCCTGGCCAGTCGTGTGGGCGTAGGAGCCATTGAAGCATTGGTCAAAGGCCAGCGCAACGTGATGGTGGGCGTACGAAACAACGAAGTGGTCTACGTCCCCTTCATCGAAGCCGTGGGCAAACAAAAACCGCTTGACAAACAACTCATCAAAGTCTTGGACGAACTCTCCATATAATATATATAATAAGGAGCGTAGCAGACCACCCAAGACGAGTCGGCAAATACAACCGGCCGTCAATAGGGCGGAAATGCAGGAAAATAGGACTTTTTTGCCGCCGGAGGTGTTTTTTGCTGCGACATAACGCCCTAATATCCGCCGACAAAAGCTATATTTGCAAACGACTTAAGACGATAGAGTCTACAAGCTTGATACGAAAATCAATAAACATACCACATAAAGCTATGAGCAACCACAAGAAAAACGACGTGGGACATATCTCGCAAATCATCGGCCCTGTGGTCGATGTGGCTTTCGACACCGAAGGGAAAAAAGCCGAAGAAGTGTTGCCGCGCATTCACGAAGCACTTGAAGTGACGCACCCCGACGGCCGCAAAATCGTGGTCGAAGTGCAGCAGCATATCGGCGAAGACACCATTAGAGGCGTGGCTATGACAATACCGACGGACTCAAACGCGGCCTCGAAGCCGTTCGCCTCGGTACACCCATCACCATGCCCACCGGCGCGCAAATCAAAGGCCGTATGCTCAACGTCATCGGCGAAAGCATCGACGGCCTGCAGCCGCTGAGCAAAGCCACCGGAGCCTATCCCATCCACAGAGAGCCGCCCAAGTTTGAGGACCTCAAAACCAGTAGCGAGGTGCTCTATACCGGCATCAAGGTGATTGACCTGCTCGAGCCTTATGCAAAAGGTGGTAAAATTGGTCTCTTCGGCGGTGCCGGCGTGGGCAAGACCGTGCTCATCATGGAACTTATCAACAACATCGCCAAAGGCCACGACGGCTATTCCGTTTTTGCCGGCGTGGGTGAGCGTACCCGTGAAGGCAACGACCTGCTCAGAGAAATGATTGAGTCGGGCGTAGTGCGCTACGGCAAAGAATTTGTCGAAGCCATGGAACGCGGCGAATGGGACCTGAGCAAAGTAGACTACAACGAAGTGGAAAAGAGCCAAGCCACGCTGGTCTATGGCCAGATGAACGAGCCCCCCGGTGCGCGTGCCTCAGTGGCTTTGTCGGGACTCTCCATCGCTGAAGCCTTCCGCGACGCAGGCGCCAAAGAGGGCAAAGCCACCGACATCCTCTTCTTCATCGGCAACATCTTCCGTTTCACTCAGGCCGGCTCTGAGGTGTCTGCACTTCTGGGCCGAATGCCGTCGGCCGTGGGTTACCAGCCCACGCTGGCCAGCGAAATGGGTGCTATGCAAGAGCGCATCACGTCTACTAAAGACGGCTCCATCACCTCTATTCAGGCCGTCTATGTGCCGGCCGACGACTTGACCGACCCCGCACCGGCCACCACCTTCACGCACCTCGACGCCACCACCGTGTTGAGTCGTAAGATTACAGAGCTCGGTATCTATCCCGCCGTCGACCCGCTCGACTCTACTTCACGTATTCTCGACCCCAATGTCATCGGCAAGGCTCACTACGATTGCGCACAGCGCGTAAAGCAAATCCTGCAGAAATATAAAGAGCTGCAAGACATCATTGCCATTCTCGGTATGGACGAACTCTCTGACGAGGATAAACTCACCGTAAACCGTGCCCGCCGCGTACAGCGCTTCTTGAGCCAGCCCTTCACCGTGGCCGAGAAATTTACGGGCGTGCCCGGCGTGATGGTGCCCATCGACGAGTGTATTCGTGGCTTCAACATGATTCTTGACGGCGAAGTCGATGACCTCCCCGAACAGGCCTTCTTGAACGTGGGTACTATCGACGATGCCATAGCGAAAGGCAAAAAACTGCTCTCTGCCGCAGGCCATTAAACCAGGCAAGACTGCCGGCAGGCCGTCTGGCTCAGAGCCGGAGTCATTGTTTCTTTTTCAGATTATTGATAAAGTATATAATATGTACGTGACCATCTTGTCTCCCGAAAAGACAATCTTTGAAGGCGAAGCCAAACTCGTCAACGTGCCGGGCCAAAAGGGACGCTTTGAGGTGCTCGACCACCATGCGCCCATCATCTCCGGCCTCGATGAGGGCAGGGTGGTGTGTGCCGGCGACGAAACGCTTGAACTCGACATCAAAAGCGGCTTCATTGAGGTGGCCGACAATCGCGTCACCCTCTGCGTCGAACCGAGCTAAGACTGACCTAATCGCGCAGGCACGTCTCGCCATTCACGTCTCTTTCATTTATCGCTGTATCACGATGAAATCACTCAAGCCCTTGCTTTTGCTCACTGTCATCTATCTTCTGCTCGGTCCGCTGTTGCTCTGGGTAGAAGTGGCCGTGGCCGGCAATGCCGCCGCCCGTCAAGCAGCGCCCATCACCGTGATTGCCGTTGTGTTTTTTGCCTATCACCTGCTATCGTTCTCTGTCATGGAACGCCTGCGCAGTAAGGGCAGCAAGCGGCTCACACAAGCCCTCTTGGCCGGCAGTGTGGTCAGAATGCTTCTGGCGCTTCTGCTCGTTGTGGGCTATTGCATCATAATGAAAGAGGGCCATTTGCTCTTCGCCATCAATCTCATGGCCTATTATGTCATCACGCTCGTCGCCACCAGCCTTGTGGCCATCAAGTCAGAGCGTAAGGCCTCTCAAACCAAATCATGATTTTCAGCAAGTCCATTATGATAAATAAAATTAGAGCCACACTTGGCCTCCTCACTCTGTGGATGGCATTGGTTCCCCTTCAAGCCCGGGCCTCAGAAGCCAGCGGCGAGGAAGGCATTGATGTCAAAGAAATGGTGTTGGGGCATATGAGCGATGCCTACGAATGGCACATCCTCACATGGAATGGCCATCACGTTAGCATACCTTTGCCTGTCATCGTCAGAGGCCAAGACGGTAGTTGGCACGTCTTTAGCTCATCACGATTGGCTCACGGTCAAAGTTATGAAGGCTTTTACATAGACGCAGAGCAAAATGGCAAGGTCTATGAGCGCTTGCCCGATGGCTCTTCGGTCAAACCTCTCGACTTTTCCTTCACAAAAAACGTCGTGCAGATATGGATTGTCGCCTTAGTCGTCTTGTGTGTCATTCTCGGCGCAGCTCGGTGGTATCGCCACCGCAAACCCTCTGACGACGCGCCACGTGGCTTTGTGGGCTTGATAGAAATGTTTGTCATGATGATATATGACGATGTCATCAAGCCTGGCGTAGGTGCCGATAAAGCGCTACGTTATGCCCCCCTGTTGCTCACGGCCTTCTTCTTCATCTTTGTAACCAACCTCTTCGGCCTCATACCAATATTCCCCGGCGGCGCCAACGTCACCGGCAACATCACCATCACCTTCTGCCTGGCCTTTATCATTCTTTTGACGGTCAATCTCTTTGGAAACAAAGAATATTGGAAAGAAATCTTTTGGCCCGAAGTGCCCACATGGCTCAAAGTGCCCGTGCCACTTATGCCGGTTATTGAGTTGTTTGGCATTTTCACCAAACCTTTTGCCTTGATGGTTCGTTTGTTTGCCAATATGATGGGCGGCCATGCCATTATCCTCTCCCTCGTTAGCGTGATTTTCATCACATGCCAGTTGGGCGCAGTACTTGGTGCATCGCTTTCGTTTGTGAGCTTCATAATGATGATATTCATGAACGCACTCGAACTGCTGGTGGCCTTCATCCAAGCCTACGTCTTCACTATGCTCAGCGCCGTGTTCATAGGTTTGGCTCATCCGCAACACCACCATTCCAAATAAACTTTAGGCCCAAGGGCCACACCGTCTTTGACGCGTCGGCCTTCACTCCTTTCAGACAACTTCAAAACAAGAAATACAAATCATTCACCTTAAAAACACAAAGTTATGTTACTTCTCGCTTTATTGGAATCAGCAGCACTTGCTAAGTTAGGCGCAGCCATTGGCGCCGGTATCGCAGCCATCGCAGCCGGTCTCGGCATCGGTCGCATCGGTGACTCTGCCATGCAGGCCATTGCCCGTCAGCCCGAAGCTACCTCAGACATCCGTTCCAACATGATTATCATCGCGGCACTTGTCGAAGGTGTAGCTCTCTTTGCAGTTATCGTCTGCCTGCTTTGTCTTTTCCTTTAATCTTATTATAAGGCACATACTATTATGCAGTTGCCATCCATTCTGACTCCCGACTTTGGGTTGCTCTTCTGGATGCTTCTCGCCTTTGGCATTATCTTCGTCTTGTTGTGGCGTTATGGCTTCCCCATCATCATCAAAATGGTGGAGGAGCGTAAGGCCTACATAGACGAGTCGCTTGCCAAAGCACGCGAAGCCAATGAAAAGTTGGCCCACATTCAGGCAGAGAGTGATGCCATTCTCCGCGAGGCACGCGACAAGCAAGCCGCCATCCTCCGCGAAGCTATGGCCACTAAAGAAGCCATCTTGAGCGAAGCAAGAGAAAAGGCTCAAGCCGAGGGACATAAGATCTTGGAGGAGGCCAAAGCACAAATCAATGCCGAAAGAGAAAATGCCCTCAACAGCCTCCGCGGCGAGGTGGCAGGCATTTCTGTGAAAGTGGCAGAGCAATTGTTGCTTAGCCAACTCCAGGGCCCGACTGCCCAAGAGGATTATGTGGAGCGACTCCTTCAACAGGTTGAGCAAGAACAGGCTTAAACGGTCAGTCTCCATTCATCCAACCTCCTACACACCTTTATTTATATGGATACAGGAATAGTTGCCACACGCTACGCCAAGGCATTGCTCCGTTACGCCACAGAGCAGGGTCAGGCAGAGGCTGTCTACGGTGAGATGAACCATCTCGCCGAAAGCCTTATCGCCTTGCCACGACTGTCGGCCGCTCTCGACAATCCTGTTGTCACCGCGGCAGACAAAATCGAACTGCTCGTCGAAGCTGCCGGTGGCGAAGCCAAAGTCTCTGACGCCGGCAAGCGATTTGTGCGCCTTGTTGTCGAAAGCGGCCGGGCCGAGGCGATGTTGTTTATCGCCAAAGCCTATGGCAGTCTCTATCGTCGGGCCAACCATGTGGTTGAAGGCCGCCTCATCGTGGCTCAGCCTCTAAGTGCGGCACTGACAGAGAAACTGCGCAGCGTGCTCGAGAAAGAGACACAGTGCAGCGTAGACTTTGAAGTGGTCTGTAGCAGTGAGATTGGCGCCGGCTTTGTATTGGAATACGATAACAAGCGACTTGACGCCAGCCTCTCACGCCGCATTGCCCAAATGCGGCGCAGGCTATCCGCCCAATAGCATTGGCTGGGGGAGGACGTCTTGTCTTAGTCTCCGGCTTATTGCGCCATTTTTTATCAAAAGCAAAACAAACAGCAAACATCCATGCCAAGCAATATCCAACCAGCAGAAGTGTCGCAGGTGCTCCTTCAGCGTCTTAAAGACATTGATGCCCACATTCAGTTTGAAGAAGTCGGCGTGGTACTCACCATCGGCGATGGTGTGGCACGTATTTATGGCCTTGACGGCGTCACTGAGAACGAACTCGTTGAGTTTGAGAACGGCGTAATGGCCGTGGCCATGAACCTTGAAGAAGACAATGTCGGCGCTGTGCTGATGGGCCCTTCTGAAGGAATTAAAGAGGGCCAGACCGTCAAGCGTACAGGCCGCGTAGCCTCTATTGAGGTAAGCGACGAAATGTTGGGTCGCGTCATCAATCCTCTTGGCCAGCCGCTCGACGGTGGTGCCCCTATTGGTGGCGAGAAGTATCTTATGCCGCTCGATCGTAAAGCCCCTGGTGTAATTTACCGTCAGCCGGTGAGCCAAGCTCTCCAAACTGGTCTTAAAGCCGTAGACTCTATGATTCCTATCGGTCGCGGACAGCGTGAGCTTATCATTGGCGACCGCCAGACCGGCAAAACCGCCATTGCCATCGACACTATCATCAACCAAAAGGAAAACTACGACAAGGGCGACCCCGTCTATTGTATCTACGTGGCCATAGGTCAGAAAGCCTCCACCGTGGCCGGCATTGTCAATACCCTTAAGGCCCACGGCGCGATGCCCTATACCATTGTAGTATCTGCCACGGCTGCCGAACCGGCTGCTTTGCAGTATTTTGCTCCTTTCGCAGGTGCTGCCATCGGAGAGTATTTCCGCGACCGCGGTCTTCATGCTCTTGTGGTCTACGATGACCTTTCCAAACAGGCCGTGGCTTATCGTGAGGTGTCGTTGATTTTGCGTCGTCCCAGTGGTCGTGAGGCTTATCCCGGCGACGTCTTCTATCTTCACTCTCGCTTGCTTGAGCGTGCAGCCAAGATTAATGAACAAAACGAAGTTGCACAGGCAATGAACGACCTGCCCGAGTGTCTTCGCGGCAAAGTGAAAGGTGGCGGCTCGCTCACAGCCTTGCCTATCATCGAGACGCAGGCCGGCGACGTTTCGGCATACATTCCCACCAATGTCATTTCTATTACAGACGGTCAGATTTATCTCGACACCAACCTCTTCAATCAGGGTTTTCGCCCTGCCATTGATGTCGGCATCTCTGTGAGTCGTGTTGGTGGTGCCGCTCAAATCAAGAGTATGAAGAAGGTGGCCGGTACGCTCAAGATAGACCAAGCACAATATCGCGAGCTTGAAGCCTTTGCTAAGTTCTCTTCAGATATGGACGCCGTTACGGCCATGACCATCGATAAGGGTCGTAAAAACAACCAGTTGCTCATCCAGTCGCAATATAGTCCTATGCCTGTCGAGCAGCAAGTGGCCATACTCTATCTTGGCACCCACGGTCTTCTCGCCAAAGTGCCCATCGACCGCGTACGTGAGTTCCAAGACAACTATCTTCAGGTGCTCAGTGCCTCGCATGCCGAGAGCGTTTTGGCCCAACTGAAGGCCGGCAATCTCTCTGCCGAAGTCTGTGAAGAGATGGAACGAGTGGCAGCCGACATTGCCAGTCAGTACGCTCCGTCAGCCCGATAATCCCCACTCCATTATGGCATCACTCAAAGAAGTCAAAAATCGCATATCGATGGTCACGGGCACCCGTAAGATTACGAGTGCTATGAAGATGGTGGCTTCGTCTAAGCTCCACCGCGCTTCGAGTGCCATTGAGCAGATGCGTCCTTACGAAGCCGCTATTGGTCGCATTATGGCATCGTTTATGTCGGGAACCGACGGCGACGGCCTTACATCGCCGCTGGCTGCCGAGCGTGAAGTGAAGCGTGCCACCCTTGTGGTCTTCACTTCCAACTCCAGCCTTTGCGGAGGTTTCAATGCCCATGCCATTGCCGCCATGCACCACGCCATCGCCGACTATCGTGCGCGGGGTGTAGAGATAGTGCGTGTGTGGTGTTTTGGACGAAAAGGCGCAGAGGCTGCCCGTCGAAGTGGTTATCCCGTCGACGAGACCTATGTGGCTCAGACCGACCATCCCACTTATGCGCCTGCCGCCGATTTGGCCCGCTTATTGATGCAAGACTATCTGAGCGGCGCCACCGACGAGGTCACCATCATCTACCACCATTTCAAGAGTGCGGGCACGCAGATTTTGCGTTCAGAGCGCTATCTGCCCATTCGTCTGGAGTCTCAGGCTGCAGGGCAGACCACGAGTGGTTGGGCGGCCGACTACATCATTGAGCCTGGTCGCGTGGAGGTGATGTCGGCCCTTGTGCCGCAGAGTCTCAGTCTCAATCTTTATGCTGCTTGGCTTGATAGTCTGGCCAGCGAACACGCCGCTCGTGTCATCGCTATGCAGGTAGCTACAGACAATGCGGATGAACTTTTGCGCGAACTCCGACTCACCTACAACAAGACACGTCAGCAAGCCATCACCACCGAACTCCTCGACATCGTAGGCGGTTCGATGCACTGACGCTCTGCTTTGTCTTTTGTCGTATAGCGTTTGGGCGCTATATTAGATATATGAAACGAAAAAAGAGAGGCCCCGATGGGTCTCTCTTTTTCGTTTTGTGATTTTTCGCCATAGGCTGCAACGTTGCTACTTGCTTTTTTCTTTTCTCAAATCAAAGAGCCAGGTGAGGCGGATATTGATGGTGGAGTTGTTTGAGCGTTGAAACACGTCGCGTTTGCTGTTGGCATAGAGGTCGCTCAAGCCGTAATAGTAGCGGCCGTCTAAGGTGAAGTGACCGATGCTGGTGGAGATTTCGAGTCCGGCGCCGGCAGTGATGCCATAGTCAAACCGGTGGTCGGCCATCATATCATATTGGGCATAGAGTCCGTTGGGACGATCAGGATTGCCTTCGGCGTCGAGCGTCCACACGTTGCTGCGTTTCGAGCGTTCGCCCAGCAGGTAGCCCAATTCCGGACCTGCCACGATATAACCCATACAGCCTTTTGTCTCTCGGCCCCAGCCCAATCGGGCCAAGAGCGGCAGGCGCATCCAGTCTTGTTCGCGACTGTAGGTGTCGGGCAGCGGTTCGTCGGCACTGCTGCGGATGTCTTCCTTCCAGCCCAGTCGGGCGTAGTTGAGTTCTGCTTGCAAGGCGCAGACGGTGCTGAAATATTTTTCGCTTGTCAGTCGCAGTGTGAGTCCGAATGTCGGTCCTATGGCCATCTTTTGTTTGATGGTGGGGTCGAAGCCCACGGAGTTCATGGCCACACCGGCGTTGACGCCTATGGCTATGCCGCGTCGTGGTTCGCCGATTTGAGCCTTCATCGATGTGACGGCCGCGAACATACAAGTCAAGGCAACAAGCCGCCATGGCGCAGCAGAGCGTTTGTGAGGCTTGTTTTCTGTGGTATGGCGTGTGAGAGCGAGCGCAATCATTTGGCTTGAATAAGTTCGGCGCCGGTAGTGCCGCGTTTATAGTGAATTAAATAGGCCGCCGTGTTGACAAGTCCGGCCTGACCGGGCACTTGCTCAAAGCGGATGTGGCTTTGCACCGGCTCTGCCTGCATTTTTTGCGTGGAAAAGCGTGTGCCGTATTTGCCGAGGCCGGTGAGCAGGTGGAGTCCCAAGTCGTAGCCCAACAGCGCCATGCGAGGCGTCACGTCTTGTATAGGGTCTTTGAACCATCGGGCATATTCACGTTCCATGGCGACGGTTGGTGCATTTGCCGGGAAACAGTCGGTGAAGACAAAGGCGTCGGCTGTGTGGAGGGTAGAAGAGGGGAGAGTGCCGGTCGCGGTGAGGTCAGACGTCACGAGGGCACTGACTTTGGTGGTGGGGGCTATTATGGCGAGCCGGCCGATGGCCTCGCCCAGCGTCTTGGCTCGTGCGGGGTCGTGGCTTTCGATGAAAAACAGATTGTGGCTGTCGGCGCTCAGTCGGGGTTTCAACTCTTCGGCCGTCGAGACGTGGAGGTCGTCCACGGTGATGCCTTCGGCCACCAAGGCATTGCGCAGTGCTGCCGAGAAAATCAGTTCGTTGCCGGTGTTGCCGCCGTGAAGGAAAATCACCTTTGGCCGTACGACTGCCTTTTTGAGCAGACGTGCCATAACGGCAGCTTTTATCTCGTCGGGCGTGTTGACCATACGCACTTTGGCGTCGGTTTTCAGCCCGATATATTTCGACGAAAAAGGCAACACCCAGCCCATCATATCCGTCTCGGCGGCCAGTCGCGACACTTCGCTGAAGTGGTCAGGATAGAGCGGACCGATGACGAAGTTGGCCCTGCTTTCGCGCAGTTTGCCAACAACCGGTGTGAGCGAGCGGTCTGCTGCCGGTTCGTCTATGGCCGTGATGTCAGTGTCTATGCCTTGCGCTTTGAAGTGGTCTACAGCCATGAGCAGCCCTCTGTAAAACTCCAGACTGCGTCTTGCCTCAGTTTTGCCCGATGTGAGCGGCAACACTACGGCCAGTTTGATGTGTTTCAGGCCGGTGGGATGCGCTTCGTGCCAGGCTTCCACTTCGGCTTGGGTATAGGGGATGACAAGGAATTTGCCTTTTTTCAGATTGCTGCCGTCGGCCTTGATGTCGGGATTGGCCGCCAGCAGTTGGTCGAGGGTGAGTCCGTAGTTTTTGGCTATGCCGAAAAGTGTCTCTTTACGTGCCACCTTGTGCATCGTCTTCACGGCTCCGGCCACAGGTGCTTCTTTCTCCAGTCGCTCCGGCACCACGATGGTCTGTCCGGCTTTGAGCGTGGTGCTTTCCAGTCCCGGATTGGCTTTGATGATAGCCTCTTGGCTCACGCCATAGTTCACCGCAAGGCCATAAAGCGTTTCGCCTGCAGCCACCTTATGAGTGGTTTGAGCCCCAGCCAAGCCAAACGAGGCGATGCCTATCATCGTGGCCGTGATGACTTTTTTTGAAAAGAAATGCCGTAGTGTATGCATAATATATAGAGATGTATTGTCTGCAAAAATACATAAAAAACATCGTCTGCCCCATGCGTGTCGGGATAAATGCGTATTTTTGAAGTCTCAGAAGGCCCTCTGCAGCCGGCCGCAGCCTTTTCGGCGAGCCCACTGCCACACGGGATTTACTAAACCGCGGCCACATTCAGCCGTCATCTTTTCTTTTTTTTCTACACCTCAAACAACTGATGAAAACCATTTCTTCCATACTTCTTTCTGCTCTTTTCGTAGGCCTTGTGGCCGCTCCCTGTGCTTCGGCCCAGAAGCGTCGAACCGTCAAGAAGCCAACTGTTGTAGCCAAGACGCCGGTCGAGAGCAAGTCGGCCGAACAACTTATCGACGAATACCATTTTGCCGAAGCTGCTGCTTTGCTGCAAAAACAGGCCGTAGTTGCCGAGCGTGCCAAGACGGCTCTCGACCCTATGGCCGAAGACAATTTGCGTCGGGCACGTCTTGGAGAGAATATGCTTCGCGCCACTGAGCGCGTGGTCTTCGTAGACAGTGTGGTGGTAGACCGTGCCGACTTTTGGACCCATCTTGGTCTGAGCGCCGACGGTGGCCGCCTGCTCACGGCCGAAGGCGTGAAAGGCATTGTACCCTCTGTCGCTGAGGCCGGCGAAGTGGCTTATGTCAACGACTTCGGCGACCGCGTGGTTTTTGCTGCCCCCGACACGGCCCGCTTGCTCAAACTATTCACCGCCGACCGCTTGGCCGATGGCTGGAGTGAGCCTGTGAAACTTGAGGGTTTGGGCGACGCCGAAGAGATGCAAGACTATCCCTTTTTGTGTGCCGACGGCGTCACGCTCTATTATGGCGCTCAAGGACCCGAAAGCCTTGGTGGCTACGACATCTTCGTGACGCGCTACAACTCAGCCGTTTCAGGATTTGTCAAACCTGAGAATGTCGGCATGCCGTTTAACTCTCCGGCCAACGACTTCCTTATGGCCATCGACGAGACCAGCGGTTTGGGCCTCTTCGTCACCGACCGTCGCCAACCGGCCGATAAGGTGTGTATCTACCGCTTCATCCCCTCCGACTCGCGTGAGGTCTACGACCTGTCGACAGCCACCGAGACCGACGTCATCAGCAAAGCCCGCATCGAACATTTGACCGACTGTTTGGCTTCTGCCGAGCAGATGGCCGCCATACGCGAGCGCCTCGAAGCCGCTGGAAATCTCACCGGCGAGGGTTCGGCTTCGGGTGTGAAGTATGTCATCACAGACCGCGTGGTCTACACTTCGTTGGCACAATTCAAAGACAACGCCGCACGCCAGGCAGCTCAAAAGATGCTCGAAGCCCAAACCTCGCTCCAAGTGGCCGAGCGCAAACTCGACGGATTGCGTCGACAATATGGCGAAAAGCGTTCGGCTACAACGGCTCGCGACATCGAGACTCTTGAGCAAAAGACAGCCGGTTTGCGTCGTGTGGTCAGCGAGCAGTCGAAAGCGATGCGGCTGCTTGAAAGCAGGGCCATCAAATAAGGAAGGGTCAAAATATCTAAGAGACTAAAAGACTAAAAGTCAAAGAGTCTAAAAGACCAAACTTGAAGACTCTAAGAGCGTAAAACTCGAAGAGACAATCAAATACTTAGAGACGAAACCAACTCTTTGTCTTTTTTTCTCTTTGTTTTTTGACTCAAAAAAATCATAATCCCTTTGCCATGAAACCGTTTTTTTCTCCCTCCGAACTAATCATCAATCCCGATGGGTCGGTGTTTCATCTCCATCTTTTGCCCGAGCATCTGGCCGACAAGGTCATCCTTGTGGGCGACCCCGGCCGTGTGGCAACGGTGGCGGCTCATTTTGACAGCCGCGAGTGCGACGTGCAAAGTCGCGAGTTTCACACCATCACCGGCACCTATGCCGGCAAGCGCATCACCGTGGTGTCTACCGGCATTGGCTGTGACAACATTGACATCGTGCTCAACGAGATTGACGCGCTCGCCAACATCGACTTCGCCAGCCGAACCGTCAAACCCACGCTGCGCAGTCTTGAAATCGTGCGCATAGGCACCTGTGGTGGCCTCCAACCCGAAACACCCGAGGGCACCTTCGTGGCCAGTGTCAAGAGCATCGGCTTCGACGGCTTGCTCAACTTCTATGCCGGACGCGACAGCGTTTGCGACCTGAGACTCGAACAACAATTTGTCGCCGCCATGGGCTGGCAAGGCTCCATTTGCATCAGTCATCCCTATTGCGTCAGCGCCGACGACGAACTCATCAGCCGCATAGCCTCCACCGATATGGTGCGTGGCATCACTGTGGCCTGTGGCGGATTTTTTGGTCCGCAGGGTCGTGAACTCCGTCTGCCTCTGGCCGACCCCGAGCAGAATGCCAAGATTGAAGCCTTCCGTTATGGCGATCTCAAGGTGACTAATTTTGAAATGGAAAGCAGTGCTGTGGCGGGCTTGTCGCGGCTTATGGGCCACAAGGCCTTGACGTGTTGTATGGTCATTGCCAACCGCCTGGCCGGACGTGCCAATCCCAACTACAAAAACACCATCGACACCCTCATCGCCACCGTTCTCGACCGCATCTGAGCCATACTTCTTATACCTTGCCGCATAACAAACGCGCCTCGTTTCACAACGGGGCGCGTTTACTTTACGTTTTCCAAATAGTGATTAGATCAGGTTGTTAAGATTGTAATATTTAGGATAACAACAGCAAATGTGGGGCTTTCTTTTGAAACGGCCAAACATTTAAGTTACATTTACACAAATTGCACCCAAACACGGGTGGACTGCACGATATGGTGGGCTGAATAAAGACGCTTGACGTAAGACTGCGCCGTTTTGTATTTTTTGTTGAGACAAATAGGCGTTAAATTTGAAGTAGGCATAGAGAGAGAGGTCCTCAAAGGACCTCTCTTATTAGTTTTCAGACGTTTACGGGGCTAAGGACAGTTTTTCCCGGCCTTATGGCAGAAGTTTTTGTCCTTATGACACGATTTACAGACCTTATGATTTGCCGAGCAGACCCTATGTGGGGCTGTTTTTTCTCGCTTTCACGCCTTTTTTTCTCACTCCAAGGCTGCGGCAGGATATTATCAAGCGCTGGATTAAACTTTTTGCGTCACACAAGACGCCATAAAATAAACAGAGCAATGAACGATGAGAGATTTCGGACAGACTTTATGCAAACGCCATTAAACTAAAACACTCCGCCGAACCGCTCACGAGGTATAAAAACAAAAAAATTGATTGTCTCACGACAACCAATCTTTACTAACCTTAAATCTAATACCATGAAAAACAATGCAAATATACGGCCGTTGGGCTCATTTGTCAAGTTTTGTGGTCTAAAACATCTGTTTGTTATGATATTTTTAAGGAAAAAGGTTTGTTTTGTCAATTCGGCCTATCAAAAGCCCAAGATACCTTGAGCTTTGCGCAGTGCCGAGCGGCTGATGCGCTGGTCTATCTGTGCGTCTATTTTGTCGCTTTGTGCGCCCACCCACGCCGTTTGGGCCGAGAGCAGGTCGGAGGTGACCACGACGCCTTCGGCAAAGCCTTGACGGGCGGTGTAGAGGTTTTCGTCGGCTCGAGAGAGATTGCGCATGCTCAAGGCATATTGCTTGTCGGCCTCTTCCACGCGCTGGGCGGCCTGTTTGAGCGAGAGGGCAATTTGTTCTTTGGCTTCGTCGAGTTGGAGTGCCGCAATGGTGGCGTCGGCACGGGCTGCTTGAACCTTATGCCGCCCTTCGCCCCAATTCCAAACCGGCACCTTCAGTGCTACGCCTACAGCCCAGGTGCCTTTAAACTTCTTCTCAAAACCATTTGTTAGTCCCGGATAGGTGGTGAGCAGTCCACCGGTGAGGGCCAACTGGGGCATAAAGTCAGAGCGTGCCACGTCGACTTGTCGGCGGCTGATAGTCAGTGCGCTCTCCAGCATTTGCAGTTCGGGGCGATGGGCAAAAGCTGTCGTGGTGTCGGTCTGGGCGTCGGTGGCCGCTGTTTGAAGTGGTGGCAGTTCTTCGAGTTTTTCGTCTTCCAGGGTGATGGGGGTGTCGAGTGGCATGCCGCAGAGTCGACACAAAGCCATGCGCGAGAGGGTCAGGGCATTGTCCACCTTAGTCAGGGTCATCTCGGCCTCGCCTGCTTTCACGCTGACGCTCAAGCCCGAGGCCTTTGTGGCCACGCCTTCCTTAATCATCTGGTTCATATCATCGTCGAGCCGGCGGGTCATGTCGACATACTGTGTGGCGATGCGACGTTTGGCAGAAAGCGAAACCACCTGCCAATAGGCTTGCTCTACGGCCAAAAGTAGTTCTTGTTCGGCCTGCCGTCCCTTTTGCCGCGCAATGAGTCGGGCCTCGTCGGTGATTTGGTTCATTGCCCGAATTTTTCCGCCCATATACAGGGGTTGTGTGAGCATGAGCGAAGCGAGCGAGAGATTGCGCGTGTCGGTTTTGAGTGCATCGACGAGGTTGGCGCCGGCATTATTGAGCCCCTCGCCGATTTTGGGGAAGAGCGCGGCCAGTTCGGGATATTGTGAGGCTATGACAGCGGCGTCGGGTCCGAGGCTTTGCAGCAGGCTGGTGCCCATTTGCGGCAGCGTGGCCTTTTGTGTGTCGTTGAGCAGTGAGATTTCGTCGCCCGTGCGCATATAGGTGGCCTCGAGCGCCACTTTGGGTAGATAGGCTGTGCGGGCTGCCTTTTGCTGGTGAAGGCTTTTGGTCTCTTCGGCCTGACTGATGGCCATTGTTTTGCTTTGTCTCAGGGCCATTTGTCGCAGACTGTCGAGCGTGAAGGTCTGGGCCGAGGCCGAGAAAGCTATGGCGACAGTGGCTGCAATGAGCCCCAGCTGTTTTTTGAAAGATGCAGTCATTTTGTCAATGCTTTATGAGAAGTGAAGAATGTGCTGCAAAGATAGGACTCAAGGGGCAAAACGCAGCAGGCTAACCGCTGAATGGGCCAAAGTGTCGGTAAAATTGACAACAAAGCCGTCGGGACGTCAGAGGTCTCATCAGCTGTTGTCGCCCCAAATGGGATGGCTGGCGGCAGAACCTCGACGTTGGGTCTTGTCGCTGTCGTCCACGTTTTCGTCGGTGGGCGAAAGTGAGAGCAAGGGGTGCTCAGTGCAGAGCGATAGAGCAAGAGAGCGGGGAGAGGTATAGGGTTTCATGTGGAAGTATTTGGAGGATTAGAAGATGACTTTCTTACCGTTTTTGATGTAGAGCCGACCGCTCTGTGGCCGCTCGACGCGGCGGCCTTGAAGGTCGTAGAGTCCGGCAGTGGCCCTCTGGTCTGCCGCCAATGTCGTCTCGACGCTTGTGGTTGTGACGTCGTGGCTCACTTTGAGCGTGGACGATGCCGACGAAAGTTCGAACCATGCCCTGAAAGGCGGGCACTGCTTTTCACATACCATACACTGTCTGGCTTGGTTGTGGCTGCGTAGTTGTCTGAGCCGGTGTTCATTGTTCCGGGTAGGTAGTGGGCCGTCTGTGCGTTTTGGATGTGATAGCCTGCGCCTGAGGGTGTGAAGGCCCAGATGCCGCTCCAGTCGGTCAGCGTTGAGCCTTCGGCCACGATGAGTTTGTGTGTGTTTACATCTTCGGCCGCCGTTGGTGCCGCCCAGCCGGTTGAATAGGGGTGGCGGTTGACTAGGCGGAAGAGATTGTAGTGCGACAGTTTGTTGCTAAGTCGTATTTGTGGCGAAACTTCGCTCTCAGGCAGTATGTCTACGGCATAAAACTGCCAGGCGCGGGCCTGACCGTTGATGGTGGTGATGACGTCTGTGCCCCAGCCGCCGAGTTTTTTCGAGGCGTCGGCGTCGAGGTCCACGCTGTTTTGGTCGATAATCATGAAGTAGCTCTCTATGGCGTTGCCCTCGCTGTCATTGATTTGTCTGACGGTGAAAATGCCCACCTCGGTGTCGTCTGTCGACGTGACCGAACCGTTGTTGCCGTAGGTTGTGGTCTGGCCGTTGACGAGTTTTTTTGCATAGTGCCCATATCCCGTCTGGAGATAGTAGGTCGAAGCACCATCGGCTGTCGGCACGAATCGGAACAGGCGGTCGGCGCTTAGAGTGACCACGTCGCCGTTGATGATAGCTGTGCCGGCGCAAGAGAGTGTGCAGTTTTCGCCCGCTTTGATATAGCCGCCGCGAAATTGGTTGTAGACGGCATACCAGCGTCCAGGTTCAAACGTAGTGGCATGCGTCGAAGTGACAATGGAATAATAATTCGTAAGTGAAGAAAGTGGAGGGTCTACGGTGGTAGCCGCACTCTTGGTGACAGCCAGTGACAAACAGCTCAGCAGGGTGAAGGCCAGCCAAAAGGTGTGTTTCATTGTAGTTCTTAGAAATGAGGCATTATATATATAATAAGGAGAGGCTAAAAGACAAAATGCCTCAAAGCCTAAGAGACAGAGAAACTACGCGTTCGAGCGTCAAGGCGTGCCGATGTGCCGACGGGTCTTGGCGGGCCGAGAAGCCTCTCCCTCTTTTTTCGCTGCCGAAGATAGAGAATAAATTTGGCTATGTTTGACCTTTTTTACCATAAACGTATGAAAATTTCAACTATCCGTCAATTCCTCCCTATGAGTGGCGGCTTCGTCATCGACGTCATCTTTATTCATAAAACAAGAATTGTTTCATAAAAAACGTTTAATAGTAATCAAATTGCTAACTTTGCAACTCAGATAACCACAAAATGCAACGAAAACTATGAGTTTATTTGCCAGAAAGTCTGTAAATGCGCTCCTCAAAGAAGCCGAAAACGATGGCGGAAAGGGTATGAAGCGCGTGTTGGGCGCTCCCGGTCTTGTGGCCTTGGGCATTGGTGTCATCATCGGTGCCGGCCTGTTTTCGGTTACGGGCGTCGTGGCCGGTCTCCACAGCGGTCCGGCCATCACGTTGAGTTTCCTCATAGCCGCCGTGGCCTGTGCTTTTGCCGGCCTGTGTTATGCCGAGTTTGCCTCGATGATACCCATCTCGGGCAGTGCCTATTCTTATTCCTACCTCACCATGGGTGAGCTCGTGGCTTGGATTATAGGTTGGGACCTCGTGTTGGAATATGCCGTGGCCGCCATGACCGTCAGCATTTCGTGGAGTCGCTATTTCTGCGAACTGATGGCCGGCTTGGGGTGGCAGTTGCCGCGAGAGTTCACCGCCTGCCCGGCAGAGGGAGGCATCATCAACTTGCCCGCGATGATTATCGTTGTCGTGCTTTCGCTCATTCTCATACGCGGCACCAAGGGCAGTGCGCGGTTCAACGACTTCATCGTGGTGTTGAAGATAGCCGTCGTGATGGCCTTCATTGTTTTAGGTTTGAAATACATCCACACCGAGAACCTCACCCCCTTCATACCCGAAAACACCGGGCAGTTTGGCGAGTTTGGATGGTCGGGCGTCTTGCGCGGAGCTGCCATAGTCTTTTTTGCCTATATCGGTTTTGACGCCGTCAGCACAGCTGCCCAAGAGACCAAAAATCCGCGCCGCAATATGCCCATAGGCATACTCGGTTCGCTCTTCATCTGCACCGACATCTACATCATTTTTGCCTTTGTTATGGTGGGCGTGGTGGACTATCACGT
>JAHAWW010000008.1 GCA_018383375.1 Prevotellamassilia sp.
CTTCACGGCTTGAAGTGGCCACGAGGGCAACGGCGTAACCATTGGTTTTGACGCGTGTCGGATCGAAGGTTTTATTGGGCATCAAGCGGAAAGGCTCGTTGAAATAGGTCCACTCTTGAGGTTCGCCTGGGTCGGCAATGCGCGCCATATAGACGATGCGGTCCGACGAGAGCACTTCGTCACCATTGAGCGGTATGAAGTTGGCAGGGTCCACTTCATAAACCACGGCATAGATGTCGGCGGTGTCGCGACGGTCGGACAATACTTCTTTATACTCATTGATGAACGTTTCGCCGGCCGTATATTTATAATAGCCTTCGAGCGAAACAGGTTCGCCGCCCACGAGCTGCAGGCCGAAACGCGTGGCATTGCGCGGCCGCATGGTGGCGTAGGCCACACGAAACTCGCCGAGAAAGATGTTGCCGGCGGCGATGGGCATGGGGCTGGGCAGGTTTTCACCAAACGAACCGGTGGAGCAAGTGGTGAGTTTGATGCAACTACTGCCGTCGGGTCCACCACCCTCAATGGGCTGGGTGGGGTAGAGGTCGGGCGAGGTGCCTTTACCACACAGGGCATAGCCGGCATTACCCGTGGCCCAATACATGTGTTGAGTCTGTGAGGCGTCGTTTTCGTCCACTTCAAACCAGTTGTAGTAGCGTCCACGACTTTCGAGTTGATAGTTTTCGAAGTTGAATTTTGATTTAATCATCAACGTGTCGAAAGCCACGGTGTAAGTTTTGTGCCACAAACTTCTTCAGAATAAGTTGTGTAGTTTTGCGGGGTGGTGAAATCGCGCACCATGACGTTGGCTTCAGTCTCTCTACCGTCCGGACCAATAGCCATAAGTCGTGCGCCAGGAGTGAGATAAAAACGCGGTGCCAGCGCGGTGATGTCTGTGCCTTTGGCCACACTGAAATTCACGCGCTCGTTAGACACGATGGGGTTACCAATGAGCACATCGCGATGGCTTTGCAACCAGAGTGTGTCTACACCGGTGATGTCGCATTCGGCATTGAGCGCCTCGTCTTTGATACAAGAGGTGAAAGCAAAGAGCGCACAGGCCGATGCCAAAAGTAATTTCATCTTCATTGAAATAAAGGTACAAATAATTGTATCTGTGTGATTTATTAGGAATTCCGATGCAAAAATACGAATTTATTTGGTGGGGTGAGAAAACTTTAAGGTTTCTTTTGGTTTTAATTTAATATTTGGGCGAGATTGGTC
>JAHAWW010000012.1 GCA_018383375.1 Prevotellamassilia sp.
AAGGTGTGGTGCGTCGGCTTGGAAGGTCACGTCTCCGGGGGCGTTGTGTGTCACTTTCACGCCCATGTCTTCTATCAACTTGATGAGGTTGTTGACGTCGAGGATGTCGGGTATGTTGGTGATGCGCACCTTTTCGGCGGTGAGGAGTGTGGCACAAATCACCTGTAGCGCTTCGTTTTTGGCGCCTTGTGGGGTGATGGTGCCGCTGATGCGGTGGCCGCCTTCAATGATGAATGTTGACATAGGGTCTGAGTGGTTTGTTCTTGCCGTGATGTCTTGTTGTGGCTTTCTTTTATCTGAAGAAGCCGTTGCGGCCTCTGAGTCCGGCGCCGCCGAAGCGTTTGGCCGAGTTGTTGAGCAAGGTGGCCTGCACCTGTTTGAGTTGCTCGAGCGTTTCTTCCACCGTCACTGCTCCGTCGGTGTAGAGCGCAATGTCGCGTGCCACTTTGTCATCTTCGATGCCGTCGCCTTTCCAGTCGGCCAGGTTGCGTTTCATGCGCAGTGCAGCCAGTCGGATGAGTTGTTGTCGGCGTGGTTCGTCGTCGGTGATGGTCTTGAGTGTGTTGAGTGCCTCTTCCACGAGGTGTCCGTAGTGGCGGAAGCGTATGCGGTGTCCGGGGTAGGAGAGTTTATGTGGTTTGAGCGTCTGGTCTTCTTTCTCGATGTCGCAGGGATATTGCACATCGAGTTGGTAGTTGGCCATATAGGCCAGGTGGTTCCAGAGCGTCTGTTTATAGTTTGGCGAGGCTTTGATTGCGGGAGCGAGTGTGCCCATCACGCGCACGATGGCTTCGGCTTTGGCCTGCCTCTCTTGCGGGTCTTCGATATGTATGGCTTCGTTGACCATGTTTTGCACCATGCGTCCGTAGGCCGGCAGGCGCAGTTGTTCTTCTGTGGTGTTGTATCTGATGCTCATTGGAGAGTGAAAAATCGTTGTGGAATGTGTAGTGATTAGAAAAGCGGTTTGGGTTTGCCGGCCACGAAGTCTTTGAGATAGAACGGTTCGAAATAGGCCACGTTTTCGGTTTGTCCGAGCGCCATCTTTTTTTCGGCCAGTGGCATCATGTGTTGAGCCAGCGGCACGATGTCGGCAATGAAATGGGCATTGGGATGCCGGATGATGTCTTGGCATTTTGCGGCTCCGTTGCCAAAGAAGACCACCGGCCGTTTGTCGAGCCATTGGTCGAACGTGTGGGCTTCGACCACAATGGCCGAGGTGTCTTGGGCTGTTTGCAGTGAGCGTTCATATAGGGCTGCGTAGACCTCCATGCGTCGTGCGTCAATCATGGGGCAGAGCAGGGCGTCTTCGGGCACTTCGTCGTGATAGAGCAACACGGGCACGCAGAGTGTTTGGAGTGTGGGAATGGCCACGAGTGGTATTTGTCGGCTGTAGCAGAGTCCTTTGGCAGTGGACGTGCCGATGCGCAGTCCGGTGTATGAGCCGGGGCCCATGCTGAGTGCCACGGCGTCGAGGGGGATGGCGTGGCTGTCGGCGAACGAGACGGCCTCTTCGACGAAAGGAGCCAGCACCGAGGCGTGGTTAGGTCCTTGACTGTCGGTTTGGTCGAGCAGGCACGTGCCGTCTTGGGTCAGTGCAACCGAGCACACGTTGGTCGAGGTCTCTATGTGGAGTATGCAAGACATATTATATATAAGGAGTGATTGCTGATTGCCTATGGCTTGTTTTTGTAGTTTAAGCGCTCGGGCAGCCGCTTCTCTATTTGATTTCACGGCCAATCGCCCCACTATTTTGTGCATAATAGGGCAATTAATCATTATTTGGGGACAAAGTTAGTGCAAGGCGAGCGGAATGGCAAGAAAAACTTGTTTTTATTGATATTCCCGAGCCGCCGCCTAACTTGCGCTGTGAGGCGAGAGTTAGTGCAAGGCGAGCGGAATGGCAAGAAAAACTTGTTTTTATTGACATTCCCGAGCCGCCGCCTAACTTGCGCCGTAGGCGAAAGTTAGTGCAAGCGAGAGCAAAGACCAAGAAAAACTTGTTTTTATTGACATTCCCGAGCCGCCGCCAAACTTGGTTGTGAGGCGAGAGTTAGTGCAAGCTGAGCGCAGGGGGCAAGAAAAACTTGTGTTTATGGCCTTCTTTCAAGAACCTGTTATTCTGTCTTTTATTTTTCTGCTTTCGAAGCGTAACTTTGGTGTAGGTAAGAAGAGGGAGCCCCGTGCGGCGGCTCCCTCTTTCGTTTTCAAACCGTTACGGGCCTAAGGACAGGAAAAACTGTCAGTAACGCAGAAATTTCTCTCCTTATTCCAGGCATTGTTTATCAGCCATGCCGTTTTTGTGGAAAAACTTCTGCGAAACAAAGACCTAAAGCAAAACTATATAAAACAATGGGAATGTATTGTTTGTCAGCAATATGCGATATATTTTTCTTCTTTTAGTATGATTGTCCCCTTATTCTCGTCGTTTTTCGACACGCATCGCGTTTGCTTAACAAATGCTAAAGAGCGTCACACAAGTCCCCGAAATTTGAACACAGGTCTCGCCACACTCGTCGAAGGCTTCATGGAGAGCCAAAACGCCTTGTGAGAGACCTTATGAAAATGCCATAACAACTTTTGCACCGGCCAACTCTGCCCACATCGTGCGGATTTATTAACTTTGGCCGGAAAACCAACTCAAACCTAACAATCCAATTATTCTAAACTATGAAAAAAATCTTGATTACCCTTATTGCGCTCATCATGTGGGGCGCACCGTTGGGCACCGTCAAGGCCCAACCCGGCTACGAGCCCTCGGCCGAAAATCTTGCTGCACGCGAGCGCTTTGCTCAGCGACGTTTTGGCATCTTCTTGCATTGGGGCATCTACAGCCTCTTTGGTCAAGGCGAGTGGTATATGACCAACGCCGGCATTGATTGTCACGAATATGCCAAAGCCGCCTCAGCCTTCTATCCCCACGCTTTCGATGCCGACGATTGGATAAAGGCCTTCAAAGATGCCGGCGCCGGATATATCTGCTTCACCACCCGGCATCACGACGGCTTCTCTATGTGGGACACGCAAGCCTCTGATTATCAGATTATGAACACGCCCTATGCGCGTGACATTGTGGGACAACTGGCTCGGGCCTGCCACGAACAAGATATGGGCCTGCATCTTTATTATTCTCATCTTGACTGGACCCGCGAGGACTATCCCCTGGGGCGCACAGGCCGCAACACCCACCGTCGCGGAGGCATGGAAGACCGCACGTCTTATTTCAACTTCATCAATCAGCAGCTCACAGAGTTGCTCACCAATTATGGTCGCGTAGACGCCATTTGGTTTGACGGCATGTGGGACCACGACAACGACAAGACGCCCTTCGACTGGAACCTCGACGAGCAATATGCCCTCATCCATCGCCTGCAACCGGCCTGTCTCATTGGCAACAACCACCACCAGACGCCTCGTCCGGGAGAAGACATCCAACTCTTCGAGCGCGACGTGCCGGGAGAAAACAAGGCCGGTTTTTCCGGACAAGCCGTGAGCCGCCTGCCGCTCGAGACATGTCAGACGATGAACGGCATGTGGGGCTATAAAGTGGCCGACCAAGACTATAAGACTTCGGCCGAACTCATCCGTCTCTTGGCCCGAACGGCCTCAAAAGGAGCCAACCTGCTGCTCAACATCGGTCCGCAACCCGACGGCCAACTGCCCGCACAGGCCCTCGACCGTTTGCGCGACATAGGCATTTGGCTCAAGGCCAACGGCAAGGCGATTTATGGCACCGACGGAGCCGACTATGCAGGTCGGCGCGAAGATGTGGTGTGCACGCAGACCGACAAGGCCGTCTATGTGCACGTGCTCAATCCCGAGCTCAAACGCATCGATGGACTCGCCATTCCCCGTAAAATCAAAAAAGCCCGTTCGCTCACAGACGACACCGCCTTCACCTTGAATAAAGACAAAAAAGGCCATTACGTCGTCGACGGACTTGAACTACCGGCAGATTGCGCCGACTATGTCATCGTGTTGCAATAGGCTGAGCCAATGCCGCCGATTTTCCACCGCTCAGGTGCCTTCAACCAACCGTGTTATGCTTGTTCAAAATCCTATTAGACAAAAAACGAAAACGCTCATTGCCGGCTTGGCCATCCTGGCCTTGGCGCTGACGGTCGGAGAGGCGCGACAGGCCAAAGCCCAATACATCCGCGTGTTGAACGACCGCATCAAGACCGTGACGACAGCCGTGGGCGAAGGCCGCAGCGGTTCGCTACCCGTGCTCAGAATGGGCACAGACGACCGTCTGAACATCACTTTCGACGAACTGAGCCACGACTATCACCGCTACACCTATCGCCTGCAACACCTCAACGCCGACTTCACCATAAACGACCGGCTGCTGCAAAACGATTTCGTGGCCATGACCGACGACGAGGGACTTATCGACGAAGGCGAGCAGAGCATGAACACCACCGTGGCCTATACCACCTATTGCCTCACGTTGCCCAACGACTATATGCGCCCCCTGCTCTCGGGCAACTATCGCCTCACGGTCTATGAAGATGCCGACGATGGCGGCGAGGCCGTGGTGACCCTCGACTTTATGATGGCCGAAGACAAAGCCTCGCTCATGGCCACGGCTACTACCAATACCGACATCGACACCCGCGACGCCCACCAGCAACTCGATGTCAACGCCTCGTGGCGCGACCTCAATCTGCGCGACCCGGCCGAAGAGATGAAACTCGTCGTCTTGAAAAACGACCGGTTCGACGCCGCCGTCTGCAATCCCAAACCCACGGCAGTCAGACCCGATGCGCTGATGTGGGAACACCAGCGCGACCTCATCTTCAAGGCAGGCAACGAATATCGCAAAATCGAAATCCCCTCCACACGCTATCCCGGCATGCACCTCGAGTCGGTCAAGTTTTTCGACCCCTATTACCACGCCGACGTGAGACTGGACGAGCCGCGCAAAAACTA
This sequence comes from Prevotellamassilia sp., assembly GCA_018383375.1. Lineage (GTDB taxonomy): Bacteria > Bacteroidota > Bacteroidia > Bacteroidales > Bacteroidaceae > Alloprevotella. The sequence continues at coordinate 4,930 of JAHAWW010000012.1, forward strand.
TCTCTACGACGAAGACCAAAATGGGCGAATGGTTGTGGGCAGTGAAAGCGGTCCGGCCAGCGAACCCGACTACCTGTGGGTGCACTTTTCGCTCGCCACAGACCGCTTTGACGATGGCCGGAGTGTCTTTGTCAACGGCCGATGGACCAACGGCGACTGTCGCGAAGATTTTCAGATGGACTACGACCCGGCAGAGGGCGTCTACCGCAAAGCCGTCTTGCTCAAACAAGGCTATTATTCCTATCAATATCTGGTGGGACAACAAGGGCAGGCCGGTGAGACCGCGCCCATTGAAGGAGATTTTTATCAAACCGAAAACGAATACACACTCCTGCTATACTATTGCGCCAAAGGTTCGCGCTACGACCGTCTTGTGGGCTATCGCACGGCCTCGTTCAGACCATAAAGGAGATGTCTGTCCATCAAAAAACATCCAAAGCATGAAACCCAAAATAGTCTTTCTCGACTGCCTCACCGTCAATGCCGGCGACCTCGATTGGCAGCCATTTGAAGCCCTTGGCGACTTTACTGCCTACGACCGCACTGAGACGGCCGACATCGTGAGCCGCGCTGCCGGAGCCGACATCGTCTTGCTCAACAAAACACCCATGACCGCCGAGACACTCGCCGCTTTGCCACGACTGCGGCTCATCTGTGTGGCCGCCACGGGCTATGATGTGGTCGATGTGGCCGCTGCCCGCAGCCTCGGCATCGACGTGTGCAACTGTGCCGGCTATGGCACCAAAGCCGTGGCCCAAATGGTGGTGGCCCTGCTCCTTGAGGCAACCAACAGGGTGGGGCACTACGCCGAAGCCAACCGCCACGGACTCTGGAGCGGAAGCAAAGACTTCTGTTGTTGGGACAGTCCGCTGACCGAACTCGACGGCAAGCGTCTCGCCATTGTCGGTTTCGGCAACATCGGACACGCCGTGGCCGATATGCTCAGACCATTTGGCGTGGCCCTTTATGCCGTCACATCCAAACCACAAGAAGCCCTGCCGACCGACGTGGGCAAGATGACCCTCGACGAAGCCTTCTCCACCTGCGACATCGTGAGCCTCAACTGCCCGTTGACGCGTGAGAACGAGCGGTTTGTCAACGGCGATTTGCTCGAAAAGGCCAAAGACGGACTCATCCTCATCAACACCGCACGAGGACGTCTCGTGGACGACGACGCCGTGGCAGGAGCCCTGCGCAACGGCCGTCTGGCCTACTATCTGGCCGATGTGCTCTCCACAGAGCCGCCTCGAGCCGACCACGTCTTGCTCCATGAACCCAATGCCTACATCACGCCCCACATCGCCTGGGCTACGGCCGAAGCCAGACAGCGCATACTCGACATTATCGTGAGCAACATTCAAGCCTTTATGGCCGGCAGACCGCAGAATGTGGTGAACTGACATCTAAACCCCTATCAACCCGAACAACCTACCTATTCATTCCTATTCCTATCACAAAATGACCATTCCCGATATCACTCTCATTCAAGTTTGCGATTTTGTCGGTACACTGGCCTTTGCCATCTCGGGCATCCGTCTGGCCTCGGCCAAAAAATTTGACCTTTTTGGTGCTTATGTCGTCGGCGTCACCACTGCCATTGGCGGTGGAACCATGCGCGACCTTATCCTTGGCGTCACTCCATTCTGGATGACCAACTCCTTTTATCTCATCTGTTCGGCCATTGCCCTTGTTTGGGTGATTGTATTCCGCAAACTGCTTGTGCGACAAAACAATACGTGGTTTCTCTTCGACACCATCGGTCTGGCTCTCTTCACTGTGACCGGCATCGAAAAGACCTTGGCCATCCCTCCGGCCGACGGCGGTCAGTTCCCGTTTTGGGCCGCTATCATTATGGGTACGTTCACGGGTGCCGGTGGCGGTGTGTTGCGTGACGTGCTCATCAACGAGGTGCCGCTGATTTTCCGCAAAGAGATTTACGCCCTGGCGTGTGTTATTGGCGGCGTGGGCTACTACATCGCCAGCATCTGTGGTTTGCCACAAATTCCCTGTGCCCTCATTTGTGGCCTCACGGTGATTGCCACACGCGTCTTGGCCGTGAAATTCAAACTCGGACTCCCCATCATCAAGGGCGAATAATCTCCCTCATCCCTTTGCCGCCTCCCTTATCGGCGCATAAAAAATATTAAATGGTGAATGAACGTGACTGAACGCTTCATTCACCATATTTCGTTAATAATCAGCACACTTGGAGGCGCGTGATTGTGTGATTGGGAAAAAGGCAACAATTTGGGGGAAGTATACTATCAAGATAGAAGTGCAATAATGTAAAAAACATTAACGGCCGCAAACAGATGATGCTTGCGGCCGTTGTAAGTGTGATGGGTTTTCTTAGAAATTCTCGGCGAGGATTTGGAAGTAGCTTTGCGGATGGTCGCAGACGGGGCAGATTTCGGGAGCGTTCTTGCCCACTACGACGTGGCCGCAGTTGGCACACTGCCAAATGCAATCGCCGTCGCGACTGAAGACTACCTTGTCTTCGATGTTTTTGAGCAACTTGCGGTAGCGCTCTTCGTGGTGCTTCTCAATGGCAGCCACCATATCAAACTTGGCAGCGATGGCGGTGAAACCTTCTTCGCGAGCTACGCGGGCAAACTCGGCGTACATGTCGGTCCACTCATAGTTTTCGCCGGCAGCAGCATCGGCCAGGTTGTCGGTGGTGGCAGGAATTTTGCCATCGTGCAAAATCTTGAACCAAATCTTGGCGTGCTCTTTCTCGTTGCGGGCGGTCTCTTCAAAAAGAGAAGCAATCTGAACGTAACCATCTTTCTTAGCCTTAGAGGCATAATAAAGATATTTGGTGTGAGCTTGCGATTCACCGGCAAAGGCGGTTTGGAGGTTTTGTTCGGTTTTAGTTCCTTTCAAGTCTTTCATAATGCTGTTTGTGTATGGATTAGAGTTAAAAAACTCCGCACCGTCAAGATTGTGACGGGATGCGGAGGGGTTTATTTGTAGAAAAAATCGTGGTGTGTCAAACTTATTCCCAGCCGAGCGCACTGGCACCGAGCACAGCGGCTTCGCTGCCGTTTAGTGCAGAAACGAGAAGCTTGGTCTGGCCTTTGAAGTTGCGCAATACATTGGCTTCGAAGGCTTCGCGGAGAGGTTTCATAAGATACTCACCGGCTTTGGTGAGGCCGCCGAAGAAGACGAAGGCTTCGGGGGTGCTGAAGGTGGTGAAGTCGGCGCAGGCTGTGCCGAGGATTTTGCCGGTGCGGTCGAATACCTCAAGGGCAAGTCGGTCGCCTTTTTCGGCTGCAAGAAATGCGTCGTAGGAGGTGATTTCTTCAGCCTTGAGTTCGCGAAGGAGTGAAGGTTCGGTGGAGTTTTCAAGGATTTCTCTCACGGTGCGAGCCACGCCGGTGGCCGAGCAATAGGTTTCCAAGCAACCGCTGCGTCCACAACCGCATTTGCGGCCTGCCGGAGTGTGGTCGATAACGAAGTGGCCCAATTCACCGGCAAAGCCGTCTGAACCATAAACCACCTTGCCGTCGATGACAATGCCCGAACCGACACCGGTGCCGAGGGTAATCATAATAAAGTTTTTCATACCGCGAGCCACACCATAGGTCATTTCACCCATTGCGGCAGCGTTGGCATCGTTGGTGACACGGACGGGAACGCCGAGGGCTTCTTCAAAGAGTTCGGCTACGGGGACTACGCCCTGCCAAACGAGGTTGGCTGCGTTTTCGATGCTTCCGGTATAGAAATTGGCATTGGGGGCACCTACACCCATACCGCGAATTTGTGAAATGCCGCCCACGAGGTCGAGAGCCGGTTGGAGGGCCTCTACTGACGCTTTGACATAGTCTTTAAAATCGGGATAGGCGGTGGTCTTTATTGCTGTTTGGGCTTTGATGGTGCCGCGCTGGTCGACAATGCCGAACACAGAGTTCGTGCCACCCATGTCAAGACCGATGACATAGGGTTTCTCTATCGTTGTTTCCATGGTTAAGGGTATGTGATAAGTGGGTTAGTGTTTTGTTCGGAGATGAAGGCTTCATCAACGGAAAATGAGGATGCCCAAACTGATGAGTACGGAGCTGACGGAGAGCCATGTGGAGATGGAGCGCACGCTGTTGTCGTTGTTGGTCGATTGGCCCATGCGCATTTTGTTGGGCGAAACGTAGATGATATCGTTTTGCTTGAGGTTGTAGACGGGAGAGTTGAAGATGTCTTTGGAGCGTAGGTCGACGAAGTAGCTGTTGATTTGGCCGTTTTCTTCACGGATGACCTTGATTTGGTCGCGGCGGCCCTGTATGGTGAGGTCGCCGGCGAGACCTAAGGCTTCAAAGAGGGTGATGTTGTCTTTTGAGATGGCCACGCGACCAGGTCGTGCCACTTCACCGAGCACGGTGATGTATTGGTCGTAGGCATTGATGGTCACTACGGCGTCGCGCAGGTGGCTCTCTCTGAGCAGGTCTTGTATCTTTTGGGCAGCTTGTGAGCGTGAAATACCGCTCACTTTGACGCGGCCGAGGGTGGGCACGTCAACGCAACCGCTCTCGTCGATGGTGTAGAGGGCCACTTGGTTGCTGGAGCTGGCATTGACGGAGCCGGCCTGTATGGTGACGATGGGGAGGTTGAACTGCTGGGCGAGTTTGGGCGTGGCGCTGCTGGTGACGATGATGGAGAGTTTGTCGCCGGGCAGTAACTCAAGCGCTTTCTCAGCTTGCACTTTAAAGTTGTCGCCGGTCTGCAAATCTTGCAGATAGAGTATTTTTTCGCTGGTTTTGCACGAGGTGAAGGCCAAGATGACGGCCAAAAGTGGTAAGAGAAGTTTTTTCATTGGGATATGCTCCTTTGTGGTTGTGTCTTAGGATATTGTTGTTTGGATTAAAGTGGTGCGATAGCACTTTAGTCTATTCCTTGCAAATTTAGCATTATTTTTAATCTCACAAGTAATCCTTGTGCTTAAATTAATTTTCTTCGTTTTTTAGTCACTTCCTTGCCTGTGTGAGAGCATAAAAAAGCAAGCCCAAACGCGCTTGTTGGCGGTTTGGGCTTGGTGTGTTTGACCTATTTATATTATAGGAGTGTGTCGTGTTTATTTCTTTGCCTCGGCAGCTTGGGGCTGTGCTTTCTTGGCAGCCGGCTTTTTGGCAGCCGGTTCAGCTTTCTTGGCTTCTGCGGCTTTCTTGGGGGCTGCTTTTTTAGCGGCTTTGGCCTCACCTCCCTTGTCGAGTTTGCTGAGCATATTTTTGAGCTTGGCAATCTCTTTGTCTTTCATCTCAAGTTCTTCGTCTTGGTTCTTGATGGTTGTGAGCAGAGAGTTGAGTTCTTCGTTGTCGATTTCGGCCGGATAGAGGTTGTTGACGCGTGTGATGAAGTCGCCGAGGATGTTCATATAGTTGGTGAAAGCATCATAGGGCGAGTCGTATATGCCTCGATAGCCGCCGTAGGAGTTGGGCTTGGTGCTCATGAAGCGCAGGTTGTTGGAGGCTTGGAGATAGTCCCAGTCTTGTTTGAGGCGACGGTCTTGGCAGATGCGTACACGGTCAGCAATGCTGTAGAGTTTGTCGAAGGCTTCACGCTGCATCACGTTGCCGAGCCAAGGCGACATGTCGCGCTCTTCGTCTACCCAAGAGGTGGGGTATTCGACGTTGAGGTCGCCCGACGACTTGATTTTGGCACAAATCTCAGAGGGTGTGGAGAAGACGATGCCGCGCTGGCGAAGCTGTTCGGGGAGGGCCTTCATAAACTCGAGGATGTTGGAAGAGAGCGGCTGGAAGATACCTAAGGCGCAGAGTTCCATAAAGAGGTTGATGACTTGGTCTTCTTCCGGCAGACGGGCAATCCAATCGGCGTAGGTGTCGGCAAAGAGCGGATATTGCGGCCATGAAGAGTCGTTGAAGCGGAAGCTGATGTCTTCAGAGAGACTGTAGTCGCGGAGAAGGAGTTTGAGCTTCGGGGCGCGGTTGCAGTTGTAGACGAAGTGGGGGCTCTTCCATCCGAGCACGTGTTTGGCGCCTTCGGCCAGCATTCCCTTGAAGCCCATTCCGGCTACGAGTTCACCGATTTCGTCAGAATAGATGAGGCATGAGTTGCGGAAGATTTTGGGGTCTTGGCCAAAGAGTGATTTGACTTTGCGGCAGAGTCTTTGCACTTCTTCTTTGAACGAATCGGGATTTACCAGTGATGAGAAACCGTGAGAGTAGGGCTCGGCAAGGAATTCCACACAACCAGTATCGTTCAATTTCTGCAAGAGTTCGATGACTTGCGGTGCGTGGTTTTCGAGTTGTTCGATGGCACAGCCGGAGAGAGAGATGGCGCATTTGAAATAGCTACCGTATCTCTCGGCCATTTCGATGAGTGCCTCAAGAGCGGGCACGTATGAGCGGTCGGCCGTCTCGGTGATGGAGCGGGCGTTCTCATAGTCGTCGTAATAATAGTGGTCGGTGCCGATATCGAAGAAGCGATAGCGTTTGAGGTGGATATTTTGGTGAATTTCAAAATATAGGCAGATGGTCTTCATGGCTCTATAGGTTTTGATGTTTTGAATAAGGCTTGTGTCAATGTTTGTATCTGTCGAGCACTTGGTTGTAGGCGTCGTAGATGCGTTTGCCCACTTTTTCCCATGTGATTTCGTCTACTTCTTTTTGTCCTTCGACTTTGAGGTATTCGTAGAGGCCCTCGTTGGTGCAGAGTGAGTACATCGCGTCGGCCATGGCGTTGATGTCCCAATAGTCGGTCTTGATGCACTTGTCGAGGATTTCGGCGCAACCGCTCTGGTGACTTATGATGGAAGGTACGCCACACTGCATGGCTTCGAGGGGTGAGATGCCGAAGGGTTCGCTCACTGAGGGCATGACGTAGACGTCGCTGTCGCGGAACACTTCATAGACTTGTTTGCCTTTCATAAATCCCGGGAAGAAGAAGCGGTCGGCAATGCCGCGGTGGGCTGCCATATCAATCATTGCTTCAAGCATATCGCCTGAGCCGGCCATACAGAAGCGGATGTTGCGTGTGCGTTGTAGCACGAGTGCAGCGGCTTCGACGAAATATTCCGGACCCTTTTGCATTGTGATGCGGCCGAGGAAGGTGACCACGCGCTCTTTACGCTCGGTGTGAGGTTTGCGGTGTTTCACGATTTCCTTGATTTCGTCGCTCAACGGATAGACGGCGTTGTGCATTGCGATACACTTGGCCGGGTCTTGATGATAGTGGTTGATGACGGTGCGGCGGGTGAGTTCAGACACACACATAATGAGGTCGGCGTGGTCCATACCGTCTTTTTCGATGCTGTAGACGGTGGGGTTCACTTTGCCGCGAGAGCGGTCGAAATCGGTGGCATGCACGTGGATGACAAGCGGTTTTCCGCTGACGTTTTTGGCATGGATGCCGGCCGGATAGGTGAGCCAGTCGTGTGCGTGGATGATGTCGTACTCTTGCTGGCGGGCGATGACGCCGGCCACTATGGAGTAGTTGTTGATTTCGTCGAAAAGGTTTTGGGGATATTTGCCCGAGAATTCAATACAGCCGAGGTCGTCGGTGAGCCGGTAGTTGAAGTCGGCGTAGATATTGTCTCTAAGGGCATAATATAGTTCGGGCGTCATTTTATCGCCGAGTCTTTGTTTGACGTAGTCATAGTCCACGTCGCGCCAGACGATGGGGGTCTGGCTAAGACCGATGATGTTCATGAAGCTCTTGTCTTCGTCACCCCATGGTTTTGGAATGCAGAATGTAATCTGCATATCCGGCTGTTTGGCCAGGCCGGCTGTGATGCCGTAGCTGGCTGTTCCGAGTCCGCCAAGGATGTGCGGAGGAAATTCCCATCCGAACATTAAGACTTTCATAGGTATCAGGATTTATGTTTTTAAGCAGGTTTGGTGCAAATGTTGGCCGCGTCGGCAAGGGCTTGTTGAGGTTGGGTTAAAACCGGTGCCGTGGTTGCCGTGGCTTTGTTTGAGTGGTCTTGTCGGGCTGTTTCAGTCTTCTTCGACATTATATTTCTCAAGCAGTCTGATGGCGCGCAAGATACCGCTGACGTTCATGGCAAATGATATGGCGCCACGTCCGCTGAAGCGGGGGTTGCCGTCGAAGAGTTCGGGGATGGTTCCCACGCAGTGGTAATAGAGTTCTTCTTCGAAGCCGATGAGTTTGCGTTCGATGAAGTTCACGCCGCTCATCTTGTAGACTCTCAGGTAGGCTTCGAGATAGAAGCCCATAAGCCATGGCCATGCGGTGCCTTGGTGATAGGCTTGGTCGCGTTGGGCCTGCTGCCCGACATACATCGGGGTGTAGCCGCCGCTTTTGGGTGAGAGTGAGCGGATGCCTTTTGGGGTGACGAGCTCTTTGGTGCAGATGTCGAGCACACCTTTGCGTTCTCTGACATTGAGGGGTGAATAGTCGAGAGCTATGGCGAAGAGTTGGTTGGGGCGTACGCTCCAGTCCATCATCTGGCCGTCTACGTAGTCGAGCAGGTAGCCATATTCGTTGAGGAATACCTCTTTGAACGACACGGCGAGTTTTTCGGCTTCTTCGGCATAGCGTGCTGCTTTTGCCTGTGCTTCTTCGTTGCCGCGCTCTTTGAGGCATTGCTCATAGAATTTTAGGGCGTTGAACCAAAGGGCGTTGAACTCGACGATGTAGCCTGAGCGGGGCACGATGGGTCGGCCGCCGGCTTTGGAGTTCATCCATGTGACGGGTGTTTCGCGGCCGTTTGAATAGAGCAGGCCGTTTTCGTGGAGGAAGAGGTTGGGGTGGTGTCCGCTATAGACGTAGCCCATAATTTCGTCGAGGAGTTTGCCGTATTTCTTTTCAAACTCTTCGGCGGAGGCGTGTTTGTGGTATTGTTGCAGACACCAGGCTGCCCAGAGCAGGGTGTCGGGTTGCTCTATTTCATATATAGGTACGGTGACGGGCTCTTTGTTCATGAACTGCCGGAGTGCTACGGTTGCGGCGTCCATATATTTTTCAAATTGTTCTTTCTCGCCGATGGAGAGTGTGAGGCCCGGCATGGCGAGGAATGTGTCGCGTGCACGGCATTTGAACCATGGGTAGCCGGCCAAGATGTAGTGTTCGCCGTCTTTGCGGAAGTTGAATTGGTGTGCGGCGTTGACGAGGCAGTGATAGAAGCTGTCTCTCTTGTCGAGGATGGCTATTTCTTTCTCCATGTTTCGCTCGAGGAAGTTGGGTGCCAGTTCGTCAACGGAGGCGGCGAATACCACAGACTGTCCTTTCTTGATAGGCATTTCGAAGTAGCCCGGCACGAGGAGGTCTTCGGTGGCGTCGTAGCCGCGTTCGCGCTCTTTGGGATAGTCGAGTCCGCGGTACCAGTCGGGGTGGTAGACAAACTCCGACTTCACGTTGGTTTGCATAAAGAGGTTGGGATAGCCGTCGTAAAGTCGCATACGTATGCCATTCTTTACGGGTTCGTAGCCGGTGTCGGCCACACCGTTTTCGTGGGTCCATTGGCGCACGCTGCGGAATGCCAAGAACGGCTTTAGGCGCAGGGTGGTGGCGGAGTGGGCCTGAAGCAGGGTGTAGCGGATATAGAATTGATAGGCTTCGGTGCAGAAGGCGATTTCTTTTTTGAGCAATACGCCACCGATGCGGTATATCCACGTGGGCACTTTCTCCCATTCGAAGCTGACGATGTACTTGTGGCCTTTGGGGCTGTAGTTTTCGCCTTGGTATTTGTGGAGTCCGAGGTTGAATTCTGCGCCGTGCTGGATGACGGTCTCGTCGAGTGATGAGAGCAGCACGTGGTTTTCGTCGTCGAGCTCAGGGACGGGAATAACCATCAGCCCGTGGTATTTTCTGATGTTGCAGCCCACGAGGGTGGTGTTGCAGTAAGCACCCGAACGGTTGGTTATCAGCAATTCCTTGAAGAGGGAATCCTGTAGGTTGGTCATCTGAGCCTTGTCAAATCTTAAGTAGCACATAGGTCAAAGATATAAGGTTAATTTGCAGATTTGATGCGTCAAATAGCTTGTTTTCAGGCTGTTTGCGGTAGGTTTGGCGACGTCTTGGGATGGCGTGTACGCGGGCGACTGTGTTGAGTGAGGCGGTTGCGATGAATGGATTGCTTGTGGCCTTTTCCTAAAAGCCCTTTTGATGCAGCGCACTTAAAAAAATTAACGTCTTGGTATAGCCTTTGCTATTTGGGCATTTCAAAATTAGAGATTTAAAGTAATGCGACCAAAATATTTTTTAAGTTTTTTCATTCAGGTCATATTTTTTGCTTGTTGCCCTTTGTCAGTCGGGGTTCAAGGCCGTTTTTTATGCCTTCACCTACCCGATGCAAAGATAGTGCAAGGCGAGCGTAGAATGCTGTAAAAGTCGAAGATTTTTCCAAGCATTATGCCGAGCCGCGGCCTATTTTATTCAAAGATAGTGCAAGGCGAGCGTAGAATGCTGTAAAAGTCGAGGATTTTTCCAAGCATTATGCCGAGCCGCCGCCTATTCTCCGAAAAACTAAATCAAAGAACTGCATAGCCGTGGGGAATGTTTAAAAAAGGCGGTTGTCTATGACAAATAATCGAAGATTGGTTGAATTTTTTTCGTGAATAAGGTTGCCGAGAACTGGGAGCCATGTCGAAAAGCCGGTTTTGGTTGCGCTCGGTCTCGAATGAGGGAAAATCAGTCCTGCCATAAGGACAAAATTTTTTGTCCTTAGCCCGGTTTTTTCCGTCCTTAGGCCAGTGCGCTTGTTTTTTAACCAAATTTTCCACATTTCTTACTTATTTTTTGTCAAGAAACAACAAAGCCCAAGCGCGAGGCTCGGGCTTATTTTCATACTTGAAGATAGTCATAAAAAATGCGATGCAAAAAGACAAAAACGACTCCTGTTTGGTGCGCAATGGTTGGGCTATGGCTTGAGGAGTTCGAGGCGGGGGATGTCGATGTGTCCGCGTCCGGTGGTCAGAAGGCCACGTTCAGCAAGACCGCGCAGCATTTGCGAGATGGTCAGGCGTGTTTCGTGGAGTTCGGCGGCCAGTTGTTGCATCTTTATGGTCACCCGTTTTGGACCTGCCGGGTGCCAGCAGCGGGCAAAGAGAAATTGGGCGAAACGTTCGTCGAGTTCGGTTGAGATGGCACGTCGGGCATGGCGGTTGAGGCGTTCCATTTGCGCACTGAGATAATTGAGAAAGTTCATGCGGAACGTGGGGTATTCAAAGAGAATGTCGCGCACGGCAGCCTTGTCTATTTCAAGGATTTCGGCGCCGGGCTCTACGGCAAAAGTGCGGGTGTAGCGCGTGTGGCGGCCAAAGAGGGCCTCGGGCTGAATGACGACCGGTCGGTCGTACCATTCGGTGATGGCATAGGTGTGGTCGTCGCTCGATGTCGTCACTTGAATGTGTCCTTTCAAAACGAAACAGAGCCTTCGACACACTTCGTCTTGCTCGAAAAGCGTTTGCCGGCTTTCGATGCGGTGGAAAGCCAGACGAATGCTGCCGGCGATTTCGAGGAAGTCTTCGCGGCTGAGGCCTTGAAAGAGCGGCAAGAGCAGGATGTTGTCGAAGAGGGCGCGTGAGCGGGGCATATGGATGAGGTGAAACGATGACGACGGCTCGATGGTTGGGCCGGCGCAAAATGACAAGCCGCCACGACACAAAAATGTGCAGACTTGCCTTTGTGATGGTTAAGTGTTCAAGGCTTGAGCGGCTTGAGGTCGGGCGAGTGCCAAACGCGATATTTGCCGTCGGGGGCTGAGCAGATGAGATAGGCCTTCAAGTCTTTGTGGCGTGAGAGCACGGCCTTGGCCTTTTCCAGTCCGAGCACCATAAAGGCTGTGGCATAGGCATCGGCCGTGGCGCAGTTGGGTGCGAACACCGTGGCCGAGAGCACTTCGTGCTGAACGGGAAAACCCGTACGGGGGTCGATGGTGTGGGCATAGCGTCGGCCGTCGCGCTCGTAAAAGCGCAGGTAGTTGCCGCTTGTGGCCATGGCGCCATCGGTGAGTTCAAACATACATTGCACGGTGCCTGTGCCTCCTTCGTCGGGTGTGGTCACGCCCACCTTCCACGGACGGTTTTCCGGATGGCCGCCTTTCACCACGACTTCGCCGCCAATTTCCACCATATAGTGTTTCACGCCGCGGCTGTCGAGCAAGCGGGCCACGCGGTCCACGCCATAACCTTTGGCTACGGCACTGAAGTCGAGCATCAGTCCCGGTGTCTGTTTGGCGATGTGGCCGTGGCTTATTTTGACCTTGTCGTGTCCCACGAGTTGCAGCAGGCTGTCCACGCCGGCCGAGTCGGGCAGGGCGTTGTGTTTGAAACCAAAGCCCCAAGCGTTGACCAGCGGCGCCACGGTGGGGTCGAATGCGCCGTCGGTGTCGGCTGCAATGCGCTCAGAGAGTAGCCACATCTCGTCCACCAAGCCGTCTGTTTGGTCGGTCTCGCCTCGATTGATCCGTGAGGTGGTGCTCTGAGGGTTAAACATCGAGAGTGAGTGGTCCACGGCTTGCATTTCTCTCACGATGAAGGTGTCGATGGGCTCGGCATAGGTATAGGTGATGTGATAAGTGGTGCCGAAGATTGGCCCCGTGGCGGTCTGCACTCTGTCGGACGGCTTGACCACGAGGATGTAGATGGCACCCAAGACAAGAAATAAGAGAAATAATATGCGGAAGGCGATGCGGAATTTCTTTTTCATAGAACGTAAAACAAACGAGGTTTTAAAGATGTGAAACGAGCACTTTGACACCGATGATGAGCAATATGGCGCCGCCAATGGGCTCGGCAGGCAAGCGCAACTGGCGCCCCACAACCACGCCGAGATATTTGCCCAGCAGACTCATGACCAAAGAGACTACGCCAATGAGCACCAAGGGCCAGACGGCTTGCGCCACAGAGCGCACACCAAACGACGCAAACGTGAAGCCCACGCTGAGGGCGTCGATGCTCGTGGCCACAGAGAGAGTCAAAAGCGTCGGCAGGCTCGACGTGTTCATTTGATGCGGTTTGTCACATTCGGGCCTGAAACCTTCCCATATCATTTTTCCGCCTAAGAAGGCCAGCAGACCGAAAGCAATCCAGTGGTCGATTTGCTCTATCTGGGCGCGAAAAAGGCCCTCGGCCAGCATGCCGATGAAGGGCATCAAGGCTTGAAAAAAACCGAAGAGCAGGGCCATCACCAATGATTGACGTCCCATACGCTTGTCGGCAATGCCGCAGGTGATGCTCACGCTGAAGCAGTCCATGGCAAGAGCCAACGCCAAAAAGAAGAAGCCGGTGAAACCCATAAGGCAGGGGATGTGAGAAGGGTGATGTCAATGAGCGTCATAAGGCCACGAGGCTAAAAGTCTGTGACAACTATTTGACGTTTTGACCATAACAAGAGGGATACTTAGATGTCAAAAACAAGATTAAACGTGCCGGAAAGCACATGGCTGTCGTTGCGGCCGTAGCCCGGCACATACCACGGCGAACCAATTTCAGACTTTTTGTCGCTTAGCCGCAGACGATAGCGCACAGACCAGCCTAAATGAAAGAAACGCCAGATTTTGGCTTCAAGGCCAAAGCACACTTCTGCCCAATGGTTGCAACCGCTCAGGCCTTCAAACCGGTAGGCGTGTGAAGAGCCCCAAACGGGGTCAATGAGGTCGGGGCCGCTCACGTCGTAGTCGAACGACGAGAAACCATAGCGCAAGCCGCCCAAAATGCGGTTGCCCGAAGCGGCATCGCGGGCAAAATTATAGTCACAGCCAATGCGGAAAAACGGTGCGCCTGTCTTATAGTGCAAGGCGGTGGTTTCGTGGGTGTGGTCACTAAGTCCCCAACCGGCTTCCACGACGGGGAAAAAACGGCCCTTCAGATTGGCTCTCAAGGCTGCCTCATATTGGCCGTAGGCCGTAACCGTAGCCATAAAAGCTCCGGCCAGGTCCACCGAGAGCGACAGACCGGCAAAGAGCGGTACGGCCTTGTAGGTGGCATCGGGCACGTATTGTATGCCGCGCACCCGAGCTGGTTGAGCCGTCGTGTCGGGCGCTTGGGCGTGAACGTTCTGCGCTCCGGCCGGAAGGCACACACTAAGGCTGCACAGCAGTAGAGCGAAGGTAAATCTTGAGATTTTCGATATCGTCATAGTTCACGATTTTGCGTACGACGGCTATGCTGTCGATAGTCAAAGGCAAAAGGGAGAGAGGGTGGCTTGTGTGGCGGACGCCACCAAGCTCGTGAAACATGGCCGCCGGACAGTCGATTGACTCAAAATGGGGCATCACGCGATGTGACAAAAACACGGAGTCGGTGGCCGCGCGGCCTTCTGCGTCAGAAAACTCAAAAAGCAGCGTGTCACACACCGAACCATAGCGCAGAGGCAACAAAAAGTCGCCAATGCCGCTCGCAGCGTTGAGCAGGATGGTGTCTTTCTGTCCGCCGGCCCTAACGGTGAGCGTCTGTGAGAGGCTGAGCCGACTGCCTGAGGCATTGTCGTAGAGTCCGCACTTGAGTGCCACGACATTGTCGAGCGGACAGTCAATGCTGGTACAGGCCACAGGCCCCAAGGCCATACTCACGAAAAGCGCGGGCAGACCGAGACGGCAAAAGATTTTCTTGAAAAACAAACGGCGTTTCAACTGCACAATAATATATAGGAGCCTGAAAATGCACTTAGGCATTTGAACTTTCAGACCTATGAGTTGGTTGACAATGATAAAGGTGGTCGAGATTAGATGGCTTTCTCAATCTGGTAGTTGTTGCGTCCGGGAGCGTTGCGGCTGATGAGCTCGCCGAGGAAACCGGCCACAAACAATTGTGTGCCGAGTATCATCGTGGTCAGAGCAATGTAGAAATATGGCGAAGAGGTGACCAGCGGAGCAGGCGTGCCCTGACAGATGGCCACAAGCTTCACGCCGCCCACGATGAGCACGGCCAAAAAGCCCAGGAAAAACATGATGGAGCCGAGAAAGCCAAACACGTGCATCGGTTTGAGACCAAACGAACCCATAAACCAAAGTGAGAGCAGGTCGAGGTAACCGTTGACAAAGCGGTTGAGACCGCCAAATTTCGTTTTGCCAAACTTGCGGGCCTGATGGTGTACCACTTTCTCGCCTATCTTTGCAAAACCTGCATTCTTGGCCAAGTAGGGGATGTAGCGATGCATCTCGCCATACACTTCGATATTCTTCACCACTTCATAGCGGTAGGCTTTGAGGCCGCAGTTGAAGTCGTGGAGGTTTTTGATGCCGCTCACCTTGCGCGCAGTGGCATTGAAAAGTTTGGTGGGAATGGTCTTGGAGAGCGGGTCATAGCGTTTCTGCTTATAACCAGAGACAAGGTCGTAGCCGTCGACGGTAATCATACGATAAAGCTCGGGGATTTCGTCCGGCGAGTCTTGCAGGTCGGCGTCCATCGTTATTACCACACTGCCTTGGGCCGCTTGAAAGCCACAATGCAAGGCAGGCGACTTGCCGTAATTGCGGCGAAACTTAATGCCGTGTACGTTGGCGTCTTTTTCTGCCAGCCCTTCGATGACCTTCCAAGAGTCATCGGTGCTGCCGTCATTGACAAAGATAATTTCATACGTGAAGCTGTTGGCATTCATCACGCGGACAATCCACTCGTAAAGCTCGGGCAGACTCTCGGCTTCGTTGTAAAGCGGAACGACAACCGATATGTTGATAGACTTTTCCATTGTAAAAATGTTTCTGATAAGGCTTGGCCGTCATACACGCTTCTTGCGACGAGCCACAAAAGCTATGATGGCCGAAATGACAGGGGCCGAAAAGAGGGTGAGGTAGAGTATAGAACCTGCATAATAGGCAGGCGGGAGGCGGCGCAGAGCGTCGACAAACGAAGAGACACTGCCGCCGGCCTGCTGCAAAAGCCCGGTTTGCTCAAACTGTTGGCGATATTCGGGCGAAGAGAGCAAGTGCTCGCAGGCGTTGAAAATGTAGCCGCCGTCAAGGAAAGCAAAATATACGTAAAGAAAAAGCGCAATCCAAAGCGAGGCATAAAGACCCATCAAGAGCGTGAAGACATAACCACGGCCAAAGGTGAACTCTTCTTGACCCGGAGCCATCTTTTTCCTAAACTTGAACGTGAACAGTGTGGCAATGAAGGGCGAACCTGTGAGCATAAACTGACTCAATGCCGACAGGGAGGTAACGCTCAGCGACCAGCCCATCACCGCGAGAGACACTATGCCCCACAATCCAAGCAGCACGGCGTATTGCATCGCATAGGCATTGGTTATCTTGAACATTGGCAGTAAAAAACTTAACTGAGCCGCACTGCCGCGGCAATAATTTGAAGACGCCTCGCCACCTCTGCCGGAAAGCCGGGGCAACGAGTCGCCTTTCTCAAAAGGTTTTTAATCAATATTCCTGCCAGCACTTGATGTCGAGGTCCTCAACATCCATCGTGCAGAAGGCATAGATAAAGGCCGAAGCCAAACGGGCGTTGGTGATGAGCGGCACGTTGAGGTCGATAGCCGCACGACGAATTTTGTAGCCATTGGTCAGCTCACCCGAGGTCAAGTTTTTCGGCACATTCACCACCATGTCGATTTCGTGGCTGTGAAGCATGTCGAGCGCTTGAGGCTTACCCTCTTCACTTGGCCAATAAACCAAGGTGTTGTCAATACCATTCTCGGTGAGATAACGGCTTGTGCCGCCGGTTGCATAGAGATTATAGCCGTTTTCCTTAAGGATATGACAGGCAGCGAGCATTTCTGCTTTTTGTTTGCCGTTGCCGGTAGAGAGCAAGATGTTCTTCTTTGGAATGCGATGGCCCACAGAGAGCATAGCCTTAAGCAATGCAGCTCTTGAGTCTTCGCCCAAACAGCCCACCTCGCCGGTCGACGACATATCGACGCCGAGCACAGGGTCGGCCTTCTGAAGACGATTGAACGAGAACTGTGAGGCTTTGATGCCGACATAGTCTAAGTCAAATAGGCTCTTGGCCGGTTTCTCCACGGGCAGACCGAGCATAATGCGGGTGGCGAGTTCGATGAGGTTTATCTTAAGCACCTTGCTCACAAAGGGGAATGAGCGAGAAGCACGAAGGTTACACTCAATGACTTTAATATCGTTTTCCTTGGCCAAGAACTGGATGTTAAACGGACCGGATATGTGCAGCTCGCGAGCAATCTGCTTGGATATCTTCTTGATGCGGCGCGCCGTTTCTACATAAAGTTTCTGTGGCGGGAACTGTATGGTGGCATCGCCTGAGTGTACGCCGGCAAACTCGATGTGCTCTGATATGGCGTAGGCAATGATTTCGCCATCTTTGGCCACAGCGTCCATCTCCACCTCTTTGGCATGTTGCATAAAGCGAGATACCACCACGGGATGTTTCTTTGAGACATTCGCAGCCAGACGAAGGAACCTATCCAGTTCTTCAGCATTCGAACAAACATTCATGGCTGCTCCTGAAAGTACATACGACGGGCGTACGAGCACGGGGAAGCCAACCCGGTCGATGAAGGCGTTAATGTCTTCCATCGAGGTCAAGGCGCTCCACTCCGGTTGGTCTACGCCAATACGGCCAAGCATAGCCGAGAATTTCTCGCGGTCTTCAGCGTTGTCGATGTATTTGGCGGCGGTGCCCAGCAACTTCACCTGTTCGGCGTCGAGACGCAGAGCGAGATTGTTGGGTATCTGTCCGCCGGTCGAAACAATAACACCATAAGGTGTCTCAAGTTCGATGATGTCCATCACACGCTCGAAGGTGAGCTCGTCAAAATATAGGCGGTCGCACATGTCATAGTCCGTCGACACAGTCTCAGGATTGTAGTTAATCATAATGCTGCGATAGCCTTCTTTCCTAATGGTATTGAGGGCTTGGACGCCACACCAGTCAAACTCCACCGAGGAACCGATGCGGTAAGCACCCGAACCGAGCACGATGACAGAGCGCTGGTCGTTTTCAAACTTAATGTCGTGGGCCGTACCACTATAAGTGAGATACAGATAATTAGTCTGAGCGGGATATTCGGCGGCCAGCGTATCGATTTGTTTTACAGCAGGCACGATGCCGGCCTTTTTGCGGCGTTGGCGCACTAAGGCACTGGCTTGCTCGATGTCTGCGTCTTTTTCCATTCCTAAGGCACGGGCAATCTGGAAGTCGGTGAAGCCTTGCACTTTTGCTTTGAGTAGCAATTCGTTGTCAAGTTGGTCGAGACTGCCCACTTCGTGGAGTTGCTTGTCTGTGTCGTGTATGTTTTTGAGCTTATGCAAGAACCAATGGTCAATCTTGGTGAGCTCGTGAATCTTATCTACAGAATAACCGGCGCTTAATGCCTTTTCGATGACAAATATGCGCTTGTCAGTCGGCTCTCTGAGTGCCTCTTCGATATGCTCAATCTTGATTTCTTTGTTATCGACAAAGCCGTGCATGCCTTGTCCAATCATGCGCAGGCCTTTTTGAATGACTTCTTCAAAGGTGCGGCCAATGGCCATAACCTCGCCCACACTTTTCATTGATGAGCCCAGTTCGCGGTCCACGCCTCTGAATTTGCCCAAGTCCCAACGTGGGATTTTGCATACCACGTAGTCGAGAGCCGGTTCAAAGAAGGCGCCGGTCGTTTTAGTGACGGCGTTCTTAAGGTCAAAGAGTCCATAACCGAGTCCAAGTTTTGCAGCCACAAAGGCGAGAGGGTAACCGGTGGCTTTTGAGGCAAGAGCCGAAGAGCGTGACAGACGGGCATTGACCTCAATAACTCTGTAGTCTTCGGAGTTGGGGTCAAGGGCATACTGCACGTTACATTCGCCCACGATGCCTACGTGGCGTACGATGCGGATGGCCAGTTCGCGGAGCTTATGATATTCGGCGTTGGTCAGAGTCTGCGACGGAGCGATGACGATGCTCTCTCCGGTGTGGATGCCGAGGGGGTCAAAGTTTTCCATGTTGCAGACTGTGATGCAGTTGTCGTATCGGTCGCGCACCACTTCATATTCGATTTCTTTCCAGCCTTTGAGGCTTTTTTCCACGAGCACCTGCGGGGAGAATGCAAAGGCTTTTTCGGCCAGTTTGTCCAGTTCTTCTCGGTTGTCGCAGAAGCCCGAGCCCAGTCCGCCAAGCGCATAGGCTGCGCGGAGAATGACGGGATAGCCCAAGCGTTCGGCTGCGTTTCGTGCTTCCTCGACGTTGGTACAAGCTTCGCTCTTGATTGTTTTGACTTCGATTTCGTCGAGTTTGCCGATGAAGCGTTCGCGGTCTTCGGTGTCCATGATGGCCTCGACGGGTGTGCCGAGCACACTGACACCATATTTTTCAAGCACACCGTTTTCGTGGAGAGCCACGCCGCAGTTAAGGGCTGTTTGTCCGCCAAAGGCGAGCATTATGCCTTGTGGCTTTTCGCGTTGAATGACTTTTTCTACAAAGAAAGGTGTGACGGGCAAGAAATAAATGCGGTCTGCCACGCCTTCGGATGTTTGTACGGTGGCTATGTTGGGGTTGATAAGTACGGTTTCGATGCCTTCTTCCTTGAGTGCTTTGAGTGCTTGTGAGCCGGAATAGTCAAATTCGCCGGCTTCGCCAATTTTAAGAGCGCCGGAACCAAGCAGGAGAACTTTTTTTATCTGTGTTGACATAATCTGTGTGGGTTGTCTGCTGTTAATAGAAGGTGAGTGAGCAAATGGCCTGCGTGTGACTTAGAGCAGTTTTGCAAAGTCGTCGAAGAGGAACTCCGTGTCAACGGGGCCGCTGCAGGCTTCGGGGTGGAACTGTGCAGAGAACCACGGATTGCTTTTGTGCTTGACGCCTTCGTTTGAGCCGTCGTTCATATTGATGAAGAGGGGTTCCCAGTCGGCTGGCAGTGTGTTGGTGTCTACGGCGTAGCCGTGGTTTTGGCTGGTCACGAAGCAGCGGTTGGTGCCGACCATTCTGACGGGTTGGTTGTGGCTTCTGTGGCCGTATTTAAGTTTATAGATAGAGGCTCCGGCTGCTTTTGAAAGCAGTTGGTTGCCCATACAGATGCCCATACAGGGGCGCACGTTGGGCGAGGCTAAGAAGCGGCGGATGTTTTCTACGGTTTTGACGCATGTGTCGGGGTCGCCGGGGCCGTTGGCCAGGAAGAGTCCGTCGAACTCCAGCGTGTTGAAGTCGTAGTCCCAGGGCACGCGCACCACTTCTATACCTCGTTTGATGAGACAGCGGATGATATTGTTTTTCACGCCACAGTCTACGAGCACGGCACGTTTTCCTGCGCCCTCAT
Source organism: Prevotellamassilia sp. (assembly GCA_018383375.1). GTDB lineage: Bacteria > Bacteroidota > Bacteroidia > Bacteroidales > Bacteroidaceae > Alloprevotella. The sequence goes on from JAHAWW010000012.1 coordinate 25,054, forward strand.
TGTAGGTGATGATTTCCTTGCAAGACACTTGGGCCACATAGTTCACGCCCTCGTATTGTGCTTCAGGCACATTGTCGGGTTCATCGTCAAGGATAATCTTTCCCATCATAACGCCTCTTTCCCTCAGCGTCTTGGTGAGTTCTCGGGTGTCTATGCCCGTGATGCCGGTGACGCCTTCTCTTTTGAGCCAGTCGCCGAGGCTTTCTTTGGCGTTCCAGTGGCTGTAGGCTTCACTGTAGTCGCTCACGATGAGTGCCGTGGCGTGGATTTTGTCGCTTTCCATGAAGAGCGGCATGTTGTCTTGTCGGGTTTCGGCCGAGGGCACGCCATAATTGCCGGCGAGTGGGTAGGTGAGTGTCATCAGCTGTCCGGCATACGAGGGGTCGGTGAGGCTTTCGGTGTATCCCGTCATTGCGGTGTTGAACACCACTTCGCCAGCGGCGGGTTGGTCTGCGCCGAACGACCGGCCGTGAAACTGTGTGCCGTCTTCGAGGATGAGGGTTGCTTTTCGCATTGTAGCCATTATGATGTTAGGTATATATATTATTATATGTGTATGTGGTCTTGTTGGATGCCTTTATGGTGTGGAGGCAAGGTGTATTTGCACAGTGTTGGTCAGGCCATTTCGCGCTCATACCAATCGGCGTAGGCCATACATACGCGCCGTGTGCCTCCCGGTGTGGGATAGTTGCCGCTGAAGTACCAGTCGCCCGGGCTGTTGGGGCAGGCTTCGTGCAGGCCCTCAAGCGTTTGATAGACTATACGTATGGGGGTGGTCACCTCTTCGGGGCGGAGCATCTCGGCCATTTTTTCAGAGATTTCTTCGTCGCTGAAGTGGGCGTATATGTCTTTGACGTGGTTCACCTCGGCTATTGGTTTTGCGGCTTCGGCCTTGCAGCGGTGATAGATGTCTTCGAGGCGTTTTTCTTCACCGCGTTCGCGGGTTAGTGCGATGGCTGCTTTGAAGGCGATAAACTCGTCCATTTGTGCCATATCTATGCCGTAATAGTCGGGGTATTTCACCTGTGGTGATGAGCTAACCACGACGATTCGTTTGGGGTGCAGACGGTCGAGTATGCGTATGATGCTCTCTTTGAGCGTAGTGCCGCGCACGATGCTGTCGTCGATGACCACGAGGTTGTCTTTTCCGGAGACGACTGAGCCGTAGGTGATGTCATAGACGTGTGCGGCCAGTTCGCTTCGGCTGTTGCCTTCGGCGATGAAGGTGCGCATTTTGATGTCTTTCCAAGCCACTTTTTCGGCTCTGACTCTGCGTGAGAGGATGCGGTTGAGTTGAGCGTCGTCTATTGGTTGGTTCAAGGCCTTGATTTGCTCGGCTTTTTGTCTGCTGAGCAAGTCTTCGAGACCTTCAATCAAGCCGTAGTATGCAGACTCGGCGGTGTTGGGGATGTATGAAAAGACGGTGTCGTCGATTTCTCCCTCCACGGCTTTGAGGATGGGCTTTTGGAGTGTGCGTCCCAGCATTTTGCGCTCGCGATAGATGTCTTTGTCTGAGCCGCGACTGAAGTAGACTCGTTCAAACACGCAGGCCGCAAACGTTTTCGGTTCGATGATTTGTTGCAGTCTGAGTTGTCCGGCGGCGTTCATAATGAGTGCCTGTCCGGGTTTGAGTTCGTGCACACATTCGGCCTCTGTGGCCATTGCCGTCTGTATGACGGGGCGTTCAGAAGCCACCACGAGCACTTCGTCGTCGTGATAATAAAAAGCGGGTCGAATGCCCCACGGATCTCTCAGTGTGAACATTTCCCCGCTTCCGGTGACACCACAAACCACATAGCCGCCGTCCCATATCGGCGCTGCCGTTTCGAGCACGTGGGCCATGTCGATGTGTTGTTCGATGTATTGTGTGATGTCGCATCCTTCCAGTCCTTTTTGCTGTGCTTCGACAAAGAGGCGTTCACTCTCTCGGTCGAGGCGGTGTCCCAGTTGTTCGAGCAGGATGTAAGTGTCCGACACCATTCGGGGATGTTGACCGTTGCGGGCGATGTTTTTGAAGATTTCGTCCACGTTGGTCATATTGAAGTTGGCACAGAGGCAGAGGTTTTTGGCCCTCCAATTGTTGCGTCGCATGAAGGGGTGCACATACGACAAGCCCGACTTGCCAGTGGTGGAATACCTCAGGTGCCCCATATAGAGTTCGCCGGCAAAGGGGATGTGTTGTGCGGCGAAGTCGGCATCGGCCATCTCTTCGGCCGAGTAGGGGGCCAGTGTGCGTCCCACGTTGGCAAAAATTTCGCTGATGGCTCCGGTGCCGAGCGAACGCTCTCTGTAGAAAAACTCCTCGCCGGGGGCTGCCTGCATTTTTACGGCTGCCAGTCCTGCTCCTTCCTGCCCGCGGTTGTGTTGCTTCTCCATGAGCAGATAGAGTTTATTGAGCCCGTAGGCCCAAGTGCCGTATTTCTCTTGATAATATTTGAGCGGCTTGAGCAGTCTGACCATGGCTACTCCGCATTCGTGCTTGAGCGTTTCCATTGAGTTGTTTTTGTGTAGGGATGGTTTTAACTGCAAAAATACGTCAAGAGCGACGAACTGCAAAATAAAACCGGCCTTAATTTCCGCCGGCGTTCAGGGCGTGGCTCAGGTCGTGGCCTGTAGGGGCTTGGAAGAGGCGCAAGCCGAAGGCGGGTAGGGTGGCGATAAGGTGTTCAAAAATGTCGGCGGCCTGACTTTCGTAGGGCACGAAGGCGGTCTCTTTGAGATAAAACCACATTTCGAGGGGCAGTCCTTGCGGCGTGGCCTCCAGTTGTCGCACGAGCGTCCAGCTCCATGGCGCTTCTTTTTCCACTCCCGGCAGGCTGCGCAGGTAGGCTGTGGCATAGTGGCGGAAAAGCGTGAGGTTGACCGCCTGCCCGTCTTTGGCCGTGTCGGGCAGTGGCAGGTTGAAGTCTTGGGTCAGTTGGGCCGTCTGGCCGGGAGTGAGCATATGGATGCTGGCCATATCGATGTGGAGCGCCCGTTTCACGCTGCGTCCCTGCCGACTTTGCATGCCTTTCCAGTTCTTGAACGAGCCGCTCACGAGCGTGTAGGGCGGAATGCTCTGAATGGTGTTGTCAAAAGCGCGCACTTTCACGGCCGTGAGCGTCACCTCTTCGACCACACCGTCAATGCCGGCACTCGCTACGGTCACCCAGTCGCCGGGCTCGAGTAGCCGTCCGGCCGAGAGTTGGATGCCGGCCACGAGGCCCAGGATGGTGTCGCGAAAGACGAACATCAGCGCCGCAGCCGCCGCGCCCAATCCGGCGATGAAACCGAGAGGGTTGCGCCCCAGCAACAGGCCTATCACCACGATGCCGCCTATGACGTAGACCACTACCCGCACGAACTGGATGATGATGAGCAGGTGAGGTTCGCTGCCGCCGCGACACGAGTGGTTGTAGGTGGCGATGTTTTTCAAAAAAGCCGTGGCCAGCCGCACCACCGTCAAGGTCATGTAGATGCCGGCGGCACCGCTCACCACCGAAGCCCGGGCCGGCGCGAGGTCGGACGTCAGAGCGGGCAACGCGGCATAAAACAGCAGACCCGCCACTGCCCGCCACACGGCCGTGAGCACGGGCGGATTGAAAAAGTAATCGTCGACAAGTGTGCTGGTCTTGCTCGTCAGATGGACGATGAGCGGCGTCAGTACCTTGCCGGCCGTCCAAGTGGCAGCCCATAGCAGTGCCACCACGATGGCCATAAGCAGCCACGTCGACGTCTCCGCCGCCGCGTCGGCACTGAGCCATCCGGTCTGTTCAATCCACTCTGCCAGATAAGTTCTGATGAGGTCCATAATGCTTTATGATAAGGTTAATC
>JAHAWW010000014.1 GCA_018383375.1 Prevotellamassilia sp.
AGTGTGTTTTTCCACTTCGTACCCTTCTTTCTGTGGCTTTCGGCCAAAGTTTCGGGCGTGAAAATTTCGCTCATTCAACTCTTCCTTATGCGCATTCGCAATGTGCCGCCCGGCGTCATCGTGCCCAGCCTCATCGAAGCCCATAAGGCCGGACTCCATCAAATCACACGCGACAATCTCGAAGCCCATTATATGACCGGAGGACATGTGCAGCGAGTGGTTCACGCCCTCGTCTCTGCCTCAAAGGCGGGCATTGACCTCTCGTTTGAAAAGGCTACCGCCATCGACCTTGCCGGCCGCGACGTGTTTGAGGCTGTTCAGACATCGGTCAATCCCAAAGTCATCGACACACCACCCGTAGGTGCAGTGGCTAAAAACGGCATCCAGCTCATTGCCAAAGCACGCGTCACGGTGCGTGCCAACATCCACCAGCTTGTGGGTGGCGCAGGCGAAGACACCATTTTGGCCCGTGTGGGCGAAGGCATCGTGTCGAGCATCGGTTCGGCCGAATCGCACGAGAAGGTGCTTGAAAATCCCGACAGCATCTCCAAACTCGTCTTACGCAAAGGGCTTGATGCCGGTACGGCCTACGAAATTCTCTCAATCGACATCGCCGACATTGACGTAGGCAAAAACATTGGTGCCACCCTTCAGATGGACCAAGCCGAGGCCGACAAAAACATTGCTCAGGCCAAGGCCGAAGAGCGCCGGTCTATGGCCGTAGCCCTTGAGCAGGAGATGAAAGCCCGCGCACAAGAAGCTCGCGCCGAAGTGATTTTGGCCGAAGCCGAAGTGCCCAAGGCATTGGCGCAAGCACTCAAAGACGGCAACATGGGTGCCATGGATTTCTATCGCTTGGAAAACCTGAAAAGCGACACCTCCATGCGCGACAACATCTCAAAAATCAAACCTGAAGATTTATTTGGAAAGAAATAAGCGCTGAAGTCTCTGTTTTTTTCATTCCAACAAATACTTACGGGGATAAGAACAATGATATTCATTGCCTTATCCCCGTTTTTCTTGCCCTATTCCGGCATCCAATAGTCACAAGCCGCGCAACTGCCGCTGCATCTCCCACAGGCATACGCCCGTGGCCACGGAGACGTTGAGCGAATGTTTGGTGCCATATTGGGGTATCTCGATGGCACTGTCGCAAAAATCGACCACGGTTTGGTCCACTCCCTTGACCTCATGCCCCACCACAAGGGCATAGCGTCCGGAGGGTGTGGCCCTCCAACGGTCGAGACTGACACTGCCCTCAACTTGCTCCAGACAGACGATTGTGTAGCCCTCTCGACGCAACTGCGCCACAGCCTCGACCGTGTGGGCGAAATAACGCCAAGCCACACTGACCTCGGCGCCAAGCGCCGTCTTGTGGATTTCTGTCGAAGGGGGTGTGGCCGTGATACCACACAAACATAAACCGGAGAGCCCAAAGGCATCGGCCGTGCGAAAAATCGAACCTACATTGTGCAGGCTGCGCACATTGTCGAGCACAACAACAATGGGCAGTTTGTCGGCACGCCTAAATGTGTCGACATCGAGGCGGTGGAGTTCTTCAACAGTGAGTTTGCGATGGGTGGTCATAGATTATACGTATTGTTTGGCCTCGCGCTTGCCACGCAAAACGGCAAGAGCATTGAGCGCCAAAGCTTCCATCTCGTCTTCGCCGGGATAGAGATGGACGGGGGCCAAATAACTGATGCGCTCACAAAGGCGCGAGGTGATGTATTCGGAGCGTGCCATGCCGCCGGTGAGGAGTATGGCATCGACCTGACCACAGAAAACAGCACCCATACCGGCTATCCATTTAGCCGTGTGATAGACCATGGCATTGATGAGGAGCTCGGCTTGGGTGTCGCCGGCCTCAATGTTTTGGATGATTTGCTTAACGTCTGTGGTGCCGAGATGAGCGGCCAGTCCGGCATTGCCCGATATGCGGCGCAAGAGTTCGTCGCAGGTGTAACGCCCGCTGTAGCAGAGCCGAATGAGGTCGGCCGGTGGCAGTGAACCTGCCCGCTCGGGCGAGAAGGGTCCCTCGCCGTCGAGCCCATTGTTGGCATCTACCGCACGGCCGTGTTTGTGGGCAGCAATAGAGATGCCGCCGCCCATGTGGCAGATGATGAGGTTGAGGTCTTCGTATTCCAAACCATTCTCTCTGGCAAATCGTCGGCCTATGGCGCGTTGATTGAGGGCATGCCAAACGGGCACTCGCGGCATCAGTGGCGAACCGCTGATGCGAGCTACGTCTTCCATCTCATCCACCACCACGGGGTCGGCTATATAGGCCGGACAACCGCCCATTTTCAAGGCTATCTCATAGGCTATGATGCAACCCAAATTGGCCACGTGTTGACGGGTGGCATAATACATGTCGTGACACATCTGAGGGTTGACCAAATAGACACCGCCGCTCACGGGCTTGGCTAAACCGCCACGACCAATGACGGCATCAAAATGGGGTGTGACGCCAAGACGTTGAAGCTCGCCAATGACGATGTCGCGACGAAACTCGCGCTGATCAACGATGTTTGCAAACCGGGCCAACTCTTCGTAGGTGTGGTGAAGATTGCGCAAAAGCACGGGTTGCTCGTCTTCATAGACGGCTATCTTGGTGGAAGTGGAACCGGGATTGATGACAAGTATTTGCATAGATTATCAAGATTGACTGAGGCAAGCCAGAAGCATGCTGTCGTATTTGGTCGCTGCATTGTCGCCACGCGAAGAAAGAATGACGGGGCAAGCGGCACCCATCAACATTCCGGCAGTGGCCGTTGGTATCAAAAAGGTCATTGACTTATAGAAGACATTGCCCGAAACAATGTCGGGGAAGAGCAGGGCATCGGCATGGCCCTGAAGGGGTGAATGAATGCCCTTGACGCGAAGGGCTTGGGGGTCGATGGCGGTGCGCAGGTCGAGCGGACCGTCGATAACGACTCCGGGCCAACGGCCGTCTTTTGACTCATTTACAATGTCGGCATAGTCGTGGGTATAGGGGAATTTATCGCTCACGTGCTCGGCACAATGCACCAAGGCTATGCGTGGCTCACTAGCACCCAGCGACCTACATACGGCCGCGAGCGCGTCGATTTGTGCACGACGCTGCTGTGGTGTGGGATAGGGGATGACTGCGACGTCTGAATAGACCAGAGGTTTGTCATATCCCGGCCACACCGACACGGCCACATGGGTGAGCACGCCTCCGGGGGGCAACAATCCCTGTTGTTTGTCGAGCACAGCTTTGAGCAAAACGGGCGTTTCGACCAGACCTTTCATCAACACGTCGGCACGACCCTCTCGAATGAGCGACACAGCCAGACGGGCGGCTTCACCATCGTCGGCGGCTGCAACGAGACTTTTGTTGGGTTGATTGGCGCGATGGCCCAAAGCACGGCCGACTGCCTCTGTGGCCCCTACGAAGACGACTGAGGCCCAACGGCGCTCTACGGCTCTCACCGTGGCTTCAATAGTCGACGCATCGTCGCCGCAAACCACGGCTATACGCCGCGGTGTTGCCGCGGCGAGCAGTTTGTTTTCAAGAGTTTCAAAACCATTCATAGCCGGTCAGAGTTGTTGCATATCGTTGAGACGTTTATAATAACCGCCTTTGGCAAGGAGTTGTTCGTGAGTGCCACGCTCCACGATGCGTCCTTCATAGAGCACACAAATTTCGTCGGCATTTTTGATGGTCGACAGGCGGTGGGCTATGGCAATGGTGGTGCGCGTTTTCATGAGGTGCTCAAGAGCTTGCTGCACGAGTCGCTCGCTCTCTGTGTCGAGTGCCGAAGTGGCTTCGTCGAGAATGAGGATGTCGGGGTTTTTGAGTATGGCGCGAGCAATGGAAATGCGTTGACGCTGTCCGCCTGAAAGTCGGCAACCCCGGTCGCCCACTTTGGTGTCGTAGCCGTGTTCGCTCTCGATGATAAAGTCGTGAGCATTGGCAATTTTTGCGGCTTCGACCACCTGCTCCATCGTGGCCCCTTCGACGCCAAAGGCTATGTTGTTGAAGAAAGTGTCGTTGAAGAGTATGGCCTCTTGGTTGACATTGCCTATCAATGCGCGCAAATCGCTCAGTTTGAGTTCGCGCACATCAATGCCGTCGAGCAAGATTTCGCCTTCGCCCACATCGTGATAGCGTGGCAGCAGGTCGACGAGTGTCGATTTTCCTGAACCGCTCTGTCCCACAATGGCTATGGTCTGGCCGCGCTTCACGGTGAGACTCACGTCGTCTATCACCTTTTGCCCGCTCGCGCCGTGATAACTGAAAGAGACGTGTCGAAATTCGATTTTATCTTTCAGTTGACTGATGGTGCGTGGCAATTGGGGCTCTTTGATAGGATTTTCGGCATCGAGAATTTTGCCCACACGCTCCACCGAAGCCATGCCTTTGGGAATGCTGTAGGTGGCTTTAGAGAGGTCTTTGAGTGGCTGAATGATGCTGTAGAGGATGACCATATAGAAAATAAAGGTCGGTGCGTCAACAGGCGGATGGTCGGAGAAAATCAACGTGCCGCCATACCACAACACAAGCACGATGAGGCAGGTGCCGAGAAACTCGCTCACGGGATGGGCAGAGGCTTGTCTCATGGCCACACGTCCGGTGGCCTTGCGAAAATCGTCTGTGCTTTTGTCGAAACGGTCGTTCATTTTCTTCTCGGCCGTAAAGGCTTTGATAATGCGCATACCGCCAAGCGTTTCTTCGAGTTGCGACATGGTTTCGCTCCATTTGTTTTGGGCGTCAAGGCTCTGCCGCTTTAGTTTGCGACCTATGCGTCCCATAATCCAGCCCATGAGGGGCAAGACGATGATGGTGAAAAGGGTGAGCTGCCAACTGATGTAAACCAAAATGCCGAAATAGCAGACGAGCAAGATGGGATTTTTAATCAACATCTCAAGCGATCCGGTGATGCTGTTTTCGATTTCGTTGACGTCGCCGCTCATTCGGGCAATGATGTCGCCTTTTTTTTCGTCGGAAAAGAAACTCAGCGGCAAGCGGGTGATTTTGTGGTAAATATTGGAGCGTAAATCACGCACGATGCCTGTGCGCATGGGGACGAGCATGGCTGCCGACGCAAAATAGCAGGAGGTCTTGAGCAGCGTGGCGGTGATAAGAAACACACCTATGAGCAAAAGGGCCATGGCCGCACCATATTCGGCCACCACCTGCTGTGTGAAATAATACATGTTGTTGATGATGATGTCTTTTAACGACACATCGGCAGCATCCCAAGCGATGAAGTGGTAGACGTTGCTGTCTACCTTAAAAAGCAGGTTGAGCATCGGTATCAACGTCATAAACGAGAAGACGTTGAGCAACGCCGACAATAAATTAAAAAAGAGCGAGCCAAACAAATACTTGCGGTATGGTTTGACATATTTGCCCATCACTTTGAAAAAATCTTTCATCGCATGAGTTTTTTTGTGTGAGAGACTGAAAGATTGAAAGACTAAGAGCTTGTTTTGTTCTTTTTGATTTTTGTCTCTTTGTTGACTCTTTGTCTTTTCTTCTCTTTGTCTTTATTTTACCCTTTTCGTCCAAAATCTGCGGGCACTTCGCCCCATGTTTTGGTTTGCCATTTGAGCAGGGTTATGTGAGACCAATCGTGGGTGTGGAGCCACCGCTCGGCACGATCTATAAGTTCAAATAGAGGTTCTGTTTTGTTGTTGCGCGGCAGGGCGGTCTTGCATTTTTTGTTTTTCACCCAAAGCATGGCGTTTCGGCTGTCTGAGTATATGGTGAAAGGTCGCTTATGTGGGTGGAGCAAGGCCAGGCCATGCACAATCGCCAAAAACTCGCCTATGTTGTTGGTGCCATAAACAGGACCGAAGTGAAACACCTCCTGACCGGTTTTCAAATAGACTCCACGATATTCCATTGGTCCGGGATTGCCCGAGCACGCGGCGTCGACGGCAAGGGCCTCGGCCACTACCGAGGCAGGGAGGGGAAGGACGGTGTCGTGGCGATTGTCGGGTGGAGCGACAAGCGTGGTCGGGTTTGACTTTTTTGCCACGCTTTGTGCCGGCTGCTTCACATAGAGGTCTGGCGAACTGTAGTAGGCTTCTTCGGCCGCTTCAAAGGTGTCGAACGACTTGTAGACAGCACCTTTGAAGTTTTTGATTTGTGCCTGACAGTCGGCCCAGCTTTCGTAAATGCCGGGCTCCACACCATGCCATACCACATAAAACTTCTGTTTCGCCACGGTCGCTTGTTGCTTAAAAAATTGCCTTACATGCGCTCAGGCATTTCGATGCCGAGCAGGTTCATACCAAGTTTCACCACCTTGGCCACATTCTTTGAGAGCACCAAGCGGAAGGCTTGTTTAGCCGTGTCGGTCTCTTTGAGAATAGAGAAGTCGTGATAGAATTGGTTGTATTCTTTCACCAAGTCGTAGCAATATGAGGCTATGGCCGAGGGTGAATAGTCGGCAGCTGCGGCTTTCACCACTGAGGCAAAGTCTGCCAAATGCTGCACGATGGCTTCTTCTTTGAGTGATATTTCGACGTCAGTGGGCAAGGTGTCGGGGATGACAATGCCGGCATCGGTTGCCTTGCGCATCACTGAGCGTATGCGGGCATAGGTGTATTGGATGAACGGACCGGTGTTGCCATTGAAGTCGATGCTCTCTTCGGGATTGAAAAGCATATTTTTGCGGGCATCCACTTTGAGCAAGAAATATTTCAAGGCACCCAGACCTACGACGCG